>JAPUME010000268.1 GCA_027294185.1 Acidobacteriota bacterium
GTGCGATGGACCGTAAGTGACAAATAGAGAGATAGCCATCGTGCCAGAACAATGTATTTTCGGCACACGAATTTTGCGAGTCTACGTTTTCGGGCCCTCAAGAAGTTAGCTAGGGCGCTTCACTACCCTTTTCGGCATGAGCGTTCATTCCATCGAGCGAGACTGAAGTTCGTGACGGGCGAAATCACCGCGGGCTTACCGAGGAGTAAGGCAAAACTGTAGTCTTGGCGGAGGTGCATGGGGATGAAGGAAGAGTATCTAAACATCGCAATACAATACTATGTCGCTGGCCGGTCAGCGACCTTCGTGGGCGTCTGAACGACTTCCAGAACCGGGCGGGTGCGGGAGATGGGAAAAGTTCCCCACGGCTCTGAAGGATTCTGATTATCGGGGGAAAGCAGCAACCGAACGAATCAGTGGCTCTCTTCCAAGGAAGGACCCATGCTTTCGAGCTTTATTCCTCAGGTTCAAAAGCTCCGCGCCGACCGCACCTCGGGAAGCGCGGAAATCGCTCAGCGGGCTGGCCGGCTACTCGAAGCCTTCTGCCAGCGGCATTCTGCGACCCCGACAAAGGAAGCCTTCACGGCGCTGGTCGAGTTGGCCGTCAAGCTGGTGGACGCTCAACCATCCATGGCCCCGGTATTTAATGTGGCCAACTACGCATTGACGGAAGCTCAAGAGGCCGAGCGCCAATCTTTGACACTCAGAACCCTTGGTTTGTCGTTGAAACGCTATCGCCAGGAGTTGGCGGCGAGGAGTGAAATCCTGGACCGCCGGTTCGCAGCACAATTGGGCCGCCTGGGAAAATCCGGCCGGGTGCGACGCTTGCTGACCTATTCCAACAGCTCGACGGTAGTCCGTGCGCTGGTTGCCGCAAGCCGGAGCCGACACCGCTTTGAGGTCCTCTGTGCGGAGGGACGCCCCAAGTTCGAGGGCCGTCGTTTGGCCGCAACCCTGGCAAGGCACGGCATCCCGGTTCAGGTGCTTACCGACGCCGCTCTCCTCACACAGGTTCCCCGGGCAGACCTGGTGGTGGTGGGAGCGGACGCCATATTTCAAGGGTATATCGCCAACAAGGTAGGGACGCGGGCGCTGCTGCTCACGGCCTGGACGGGCGGGTGCAAACGCCTGGTCCTGGTCGACTCGAGCAAGTTTCTTGCCCCGCCTCTCGCACATTTCTTTCGTGTTCGGCAAGAACCGGCCGACGAGGTGTGGAGGCGGCCCGCAAGGTCGGTGCGCGTGCTGAATCCTTATTTTGAACTGGTGGAGCTGGAGCTGGCAGGGAATCTTGTCACCGAGCAGGGGACATTCACACCAAAAAGACTGAGCAAACTCATCCGGCACAGGCCGGTGTCCCGGGCGCTGGTCACAGGGCTCAAGAAGCAAGCCTAGCGGAAGACCTCAATTTCCTGCACCGGATTGCTTTTCGGCCTCCTGCAGATCTTCTTTCAGGTACTTTTCAAAGCACTCGGGGCAGAACCCGTGAGTGAACTCGACCTCGAAATGGTCGGCGATGTAGCTTTCCACCTGCTGCCAATAGTTTTTGTCGTCCCGTACCCTCTTGCAATACGATTTTAAATCTATTGGAGTGACCCGCAAACCAAAGCTTCAGTACCACTCGCGCAAACGGACTTCGACTCCCGGTTGACCGGCGAGTCCTTCCTGAAACTTGCTCAGATCGCTTCCGCGGTAATGGTACGGGTAGACGATCCTGGGCCGGAAGGCGGCGACGCAGCCGGCCGCTTCCTCGGGAGTCATCGTATAAGGAAGATTCATGCAGACGAAGGCGACGTCAATATTTTCCAGCGCTTTCATCTCAGGCGTGCAGGCGGTGTCGCCGGAGAAATACAACCGCTTGTCTCCCAGGGTCAGGACGTAGCCGTTTCCACGCCCCTTGTCGTGGAAGAGCGCGCCGGGGCGTGGTCCCCGAGCCAGGTTGTACATGGGAACCGCTTCCACCTTGAATCCCGGCATCGATTTACCCTCCCCATTCCCGATCACCTGCGCCTGGGAGACCGTTTCTGCCACCGCCGCCGGCGCCAGGACGAGAGTGGAAGGTTTGCTCAGTTTTTCCACCATGGCGGGGTCCATATGATCACCGTGAATATCGGTAATCAGGATTACATCCGCCTTCGGAAGCTCCGAGTAATCCCCCTGACTCCAGGGGTCGATGTGAAACACTTTTCCGCCGTACTGGATCATTACACTGCCGTGTCGGACCGGTGTGATTAGGATGTCCCCACCCGAGGCCTTGATCGTGTCAGCCCCCCGCGCCGGAGTCGCCCCCGCCGGCAGCAGGAAAGAACCTGCCAAAACCAGCGCCGCCCAAACAAATGTCAATTCTCCTGGTCCTGTACGCATTGCGCCCTCCTTAATTAATTCATGTGATTTCGCGTGCATTCAACGTTGTCGTTTCCTGGCTGTTTTCAGGCTTTCCACGCCGTCAAGCTCGAAGCTCGATACGCGGCGGGTCTTGATGTCCTCCACGCGAATCCCAAATAGCTTGTCACGACCTCGGACCTTCTGGCAACCGCGATTCTGCTTTCCTATAATAGACATATTGAGCTTCAGGGGTGGGTCCCTTGCGGTGAAGTCAGCGGGCGGAGTTTTTGGGATAACCGCTCCCGGGCGAATTTCTTTCACGCGAGTTTAAGGCTTTGGGGGCCAGGGAATAGAGCGGGCGAACCATCATCAAAACCTGACATGCATCGATACGCATCTAACTGTAGTTGTATCAATCATATAAAATTACTCATCGGCCTGCGGCATGGGTGATTTCATC
>JAPUME010000269.1 GCA_027294185.1 Acidobacteriota bacterium
GGGCGCTCCGCATTCTCAAGGAAGTCGATCTGATCGCCTGCGAGGACACCCGCCAGACTCGGAAGCTGCTGAACCACTACGAAATTCGAAAACCTACTTTGAGTTATCACGAGCACAACGAGCTGACCCGCGCCTCAGAGCTGGTGGGGAAACTGGAAGAGGGAGCCATGATCGCCCTGGTTTCGGATGCGGGGATGCCCCTGATTTCAGACCCCGGCTATCGTCTGGTGAGCCTTGCCATCCGGCACCACGTGCCCGTCGTCCCCATCCCCGGGGCGTCGGCTTTTGCGGCGGCTCTTGCGGCGTCCGGCATGCCGATGGAACGATTCGCCTTTCAAGGATTTCTCCCTGCCCGGCGATCTGCTCGACGGAAGGCGCTTGAAGAGATGCGCGCCCTTTTCCACGCTCTCATTTTCTACGAAGCGCCGCATCGATTGCGGGAAGCGCTCGAGGGGATTCGAGATACGCTGGGTGATCGGCAGGCTGTCGTTGCCCGTGAGATCACGAAGGTGCATGAGGAGTTTCTGCGGGGTCGCATCAGTCTGATCCTGGAGCGCCTCGAGAGTCGGTCCCTGAAAGGTGAAATAACTCTCATCATAGGACCTCCCGATGAGCAATCGGTTCCGGCCAAGCAGTTTTCTCCGGCCGACGAAGTGGCCCAGGTGATGAAAGAAAAGGGATGGGGGGAGAAGGAAGCGATGAAGGTGGTGGCGCGGACTCGCGGCCTTTCTCGAAGTGAAGTCTATCGCCAATGGCAGAGGCGAAAGAGTGTACCTGTCGAGGTGCCCGAGGAGGGGTAGGTCAGGTACCCTCGGAAACGAAGGTCATAAGAGTGGAACCGATAAAGCGGACGCTGACGCGCTTCATTTCCCCCTCCGGCATGACGCGCACGACAGCCGCGGAAGAGAAGAAGTCGGTCGGACCCTCCTTGGAGCGTGTGGGCCCTCGCCCCGGGATGACCACCGTCAACTCTGTAAGAACCGCAAGGTCGCGCGGTGTGAGAAAGGAAGCGCCTCGCCTGCTTACTTCCAGTGCCGTCACGGATTCCTGAAATTCTTCACCCTCCACGTCGGTGCCTTGAATCTCCATGGGAATGGATGCTTCGGTGCGCCGCTGAATGCGCTTTTCCTTTCCCATATTCCCCCCTGTTCTCCTCCCTGGTTTTCTTCCAGGGCTGAATCGATTCGCTTAACGCGCCCCCGCGAGATCTCCATTTTCGAGATCGCTCAGAGGATCATGCCGCTCCTCATTCATCCAAGGAGGCGGGTCGATCACCTGGATTGCCCAGGTAGTTGGCCAATCGGTGCTCAGAACCTCCAAAGAAATCCCTTACCAGTCTTTCCAGGGCATCCTTGCGGGCATCCTCCTCAAAATAGGCAGGGCGGTAAAGGTGAGCCTTTCCCATTCTTTCCCTGCGCACTACTCCTTTCCTGTGCAGGCGGTCCAGGACCGTCAGAACGGTAGTGTAAGCCAAAGGCCTGCGGGAAGCCAAGTCCCGATGGACCTGTTTCACCGTGCCCCGTCCCAGCGCCCAGACGGACTTCATACAGTCGAGTTCCAGGGGGGGGAGGCTCAAGCGAGAAGGAAAGGGGTTGGAGCTCATCGGTGGAGCATTCTTATTTCACTGTTGCGGGCCGAGATCACCGGTTCGAGGACCTCTCTGTTTTCCCTGGTTGGGCATTGGGGGTTTCAGAGCCTTTCTCCTTGCGGGCGGAGGAGGCTCCGGCTGCGGGTTTTAGTAAGATGCGGCGCAGAGCGCGGTTTCGATCCGTCCAATCGCCGGGAAGTTCCTGGTCACGCTCGTATTGCGCATCCATACTCTGGAGCTTGGAGTCGAGCTGGTCCATCAGGTGAAGTGCCATGGCTTCCGGAAAAGCCGGAAGGACCGGCGATCCCAGCTCGTATTCCCCGTGATGACTGAGGATCATGTGCTCCAGCCGATACCGGAGGTCTGAGGGAAATCCGCCGAGAACGGAGATTTTCTCCCTCAGAATCTCCAGGCCGATCGCCATATGGCCTACAAGCCGGCCGCGAGTGGAGTATTCGAGCGAGCGGGAGTATTCGAGCTCGTACAGCTTTCCGATGTCGTGGAGTATCGCTCCGCACTCGAGCAATTCCTCATCCAGAGCGGGGTAGTGGTCCGCGATCCGCCGGGCAAGCTCCACAAGGGATGTGATGTGCTCCAGAAGTCCGCCCACGTAGGCGTGGTGCATCATCATGGCAGCCGGGGCGAGTTTGATCCGTCCGGCGAGCTCAGGGTCTTCCAGCAGGCTGAGGAGAAGCTTTCTTAACCATTCGTTATTGAATCCCTTGACTCGGGCCAGCAGGTCGGCGTACATACGGTCTACGTCCTGGCTGGTGGAAGGCAGAAAATCCGCGGGGTCCACCTCGGCCGTCGGACAGAGCTGGAGCGAGCGGATGTTCAACTGCTTCGTGCCCTGGTAGAGCTCCACCTTCCCGCTCACCCGGATTACATCATGGGCCTGAAACTCTCCGGTCAGGCGGTCGGCATTATCCCAGACACGTCCCTCGATCTCCCCGGTTCGGTCGCCCAGCTTTATGGAGAGGTATACCTTGGTGGGGTCGTTTCGTCGGGAGCGGAGAGTCTTTTCCCTGACCAGGAAGGAAGAACTGATGGTCTGATTGGCTGCGAGGTCTCGGACGTAGAGATCCTTCATGGACCGTTTAGTTTCGGCGCCCGGCGCGTAAAAGAGGTTCCTCGGGGGGAGCGCCGGTGTCAACGTAACCTTGAATGAGTCGGATGTGGCTTTCCTGGCGAAGCTTCACGAGGAACTTGCGCAGGTCAGGCTCCATCTTCACCATGTACAGCCTGTCGGTAATGCGCGGCTCCATTTCCTCAAAGCTGGCGATTCCGGCCTCGTGACGATCGGCCACCCGGACGATGCGGAGCTCGTCCCCCATGGTAAGGATATCGGATGTCTCTCCGACCGGGAGCTCAAAGGCCAGTTTTTCAAATTCCGGGCTCATCGTTCCCCGACGGAACCATCCGGTGTTGCCGCCCAAGGGAGCCGTGGAGTGGTCGGAGTACTTGCGGGCCAGGTTGGCAAAGTCCTCCTCTTCCTTGATTTTCTTGAGGACTTCCTCGGCGATCTTTCGCGCCACCGCAGGGTTTCGGTCTTTCATGGAGATCATAATCTGCTGAAGGCGGGCTTCTTCGGGCCGGTCGTACTCCTTTTTATGCTCCTCGTAGTACTCGCGAACCTCCTGGCGGGAAATGATGATGCGCGAGCGCACCTCACGGTACATGACCTCCTGGGTCATGAGCTGCCGTGATACACCCTCCCGATAATCTTCCCAGGAAAGACCCTGTGCCTTCGCGGCATCTTCCAGGTCTTCCATGGATTCCAGGCCCAATTTTTGACGAAGGTCATCCAGGTGTCTCACCAGGCGAGTGTCGACCGACACGTCCCTGTCCTGTGCCCTCTGCACCAGAAGCGTCTCATCGATCATATCTCGCAGCAAATTCTTCTTTTCTTTTTCGAATTCGGCTTCGAAATTCCCGCCGTTACTTTCCTTGGCGAACCGTTGACGGAGTTCTTCCTCTTGTTTACGGTATTGGCTGAGGGTGATGATTTCGTTGTTAACGCGGGCGATGATTCTCTCGACAATTTTTCGCGCCCCCGGAGCCGGCAGCACGAGGAAAAGCAGGGCGACGCTCAGGGCAAATATCGCCCGAGCCGTCGGATTGATCAGGGCTCTTATGTTTTTTCTTCCGCGATGATTCATTTTCTAGGCTTCTCCTGACCGCCTGAATTCCAGTGATTCGCTGGTGCCTATTATATCCTACGCCTGAAGCTCCAACAATGAAGCATTCACCCCACCAGAACTCACTGACTGGCAAAGACCAGGCCCAAACCCTCTCCGCCTTGCCGACACCCTGCCGCTCATGACCAGCCCGGAAACCCATTCAGATGAAACTACCGGCACAGACCACTACGAAGCCGCCAGGATAAAGCAAATCAGGCAAGGCTACCTCACCTCCAAAAGAAGGGGAATGCACCACACTACTGGAAGCCAGCTGGCGCGTGCCGCGCCAGGGGCTACGCCCCTGTCACGTCCCGCGCTTGACCAGCCTGCACGTGGGGTGGGGGAATGCAACCGTGAAGAATCCCCATCCGCTGCAAGGCGGTAGGTCTGGGAGCAAACCCCGCACAGGGTAGCCTCACACCGGAAAGGCAAGCCCCATGACCCGACCGATCCCCTGGGCCAGAATCAAGGCAAGGCAGAAACTACGGGCAGTTCAAACCACCCGCACCTCGCCAGGTAAGAGTAGTTCCAACAATACAGTTTCAATTTCTCCGGTGCAAAGGCTCTCTTCTCCGTTCAGTTGAAACGACAGCAGCCCGCTCGGCCGCAATCTGGAACCGGCGCGGGAACCGACGAGTTTCATCAATTTTTCCGGATCGACCCGAGCCTGCGCATGGAACCGGATCGCCACCTTTTCGCGTTTTCGTTCAATCGAGTGAACCCCCAGGTCTTCGGCCAGAGCCTTCAAATTGGCGTAATCCAGCAGGTTGCTCACCGAGGGAGGAAGCGAGCCGAATCGATCCTGGAGTTCTTCGGCC
>JAPUME010000027.1 GCA_027294185.1 Acidobacteriota bacterium
GGCACGAATAGGATCGGACTTGCCGATGCGGGCGAGGATCAACTCGCTGTAGCCCCGAATGACGGTCAACAGATTGTTGAAATCGTGGGCCACCCCCCCCGCCAGTCTCCCGACGACCTCCATCTTCTCCGCTTGCCGGACTTCCTCTTGCACCCGGTTGAGGTGTTTCTCGGTCTTTCCGGTACGCTTGTCGCTGAGCAGAGCTTGATCCACGCGCGCCAATAGCTGCTCGGCAGTATCGTCGGGCCGACAGAGCGTCCAGCCGGCAGAGAAGGTGACGAGAAACCTTCTTTCCTCAATTTCGACCTCCAACCCCTTGACGCGTGAGAGGACACGGGGGATGTGCTCCGGATTGCATTCGGGCAGAAGCACGATAAATTCGTCCCCTCCGAGGCGTATGGGCAAATCGCTGTTGCGGATGGCCTTCTTGAGCCGGGCGGCGAATTGGTGAAGCGCCAGGTCGCCTGCCGAGTGCCCGTGACGGTCGTTGATCTGCTTGAAATCGTTCAAATCAAACATGACCACGGCCAGGGGATAATCCTGCCGGCGGGCTCGGGCAATTTCCAAATCCAGGTGTTGCACCAGAAAGTGGCGGTTGTAGAGATGGGTGAGGGGATCGACCAGAGCCAATTCGCGCAGGTGCACGGCGTCGAGTTCCTGCTGGGCGATGACCCCCAATTGCCTGCTTAGCTGCCGTCGCAGCCTCTTCACCACGGTCTGCTGGTAGATGATGTGGAGGCTGAACAGGAGCACCAGTCCCAGCAACCCCTTTACCGCCTGCTCCATTCGGAATTTGGAGATCAGGTTTTCGTCGGCAGAGAGGGCCGGGGCGGAAAAGATAATGACCGCCGCGCTTAGCAGCAGCATCACCACGATGGCGGTTGCCCACAGCCACCAGTCCCGCCGTTCGATCTGACGCAGCCTGGCCTGGACGCTTTCGATTCCGATTATCGGATCCTGGCTCAGGTTCTCGTTCAGATTTGCTTCGGGTTGCTCAGGCAAGCGAGGTCTCCAAATTCGTCGATGCAATTGACCTGACCTTGGGCAAAAGTGCCCGGAATAACCAGGCGCAGGTCCCCCAGGGGACACTCCTGCCCCTTATCAACTCCTAATCGGCAGAACTGGAAGAAACTATAGGGGTTATAGGATAATTGAAGGGGGCGGGTCCTCGCCCGTTCAGATTCGGAGTGGCTCGAAAACTCTACCGCAGGAAGCCGCTTTGGCTCGTGACCTCGGAACAGAGGCGGTCGTTCAGAGGGTCGTCAAGCGCGAGGAGTTGGCGCAGCTCGGGGCTGAGGCGCGTCTGTAGCGCGGGGGCCAGAAGCCTCTTTTGATACTGCTGCTGCGGCTTGTCCCAGCGCGCATAAAAGGCGTGCAGGGCGCATCGTGGCTTTGCGGTCCGGTTGGCCGTGCCGCCGTGCCACATGTGGGAATTCATTACGATCACGGTCCCGGCCTTGCCGGTGACCAGAACCTCGTCGGAGTGAGGCGCTGAGGGGTCTTTCAAAGCCTGCTGCGGGAGCTTCCTCAGCCGATGCGAGCCGGGCACGGTCCGCAGGGCCCCGTTGTCGGTGGTGAAATCGTCGAGCATCCAGACGGTATTCGCGACCCAGTAACCCTTCTCGTCCGCAATGGCGCCGACGTCGGCGTGCAGTGGCTGCACCCAGCCGGTGAGCGGGTCGGCGGTGCGGACGTTCAGGCTGCTCAGTTTGAATCGCTCTCCCAGCACGTGCCCGATGCGCTCCAGGATTTCCGCCATTACAATCACGCGCTCGAAGATTTCGCCCTTGTTGACCAGGTTGGCAAGCCGAGGCGAGTGCGGCTCCTGCTTGAACTCCGAGCCTGCCTTCTCTCCCTCTTCGGCGAAAAGCTCCGCAACACGGCGCCGCAGACCTTCCAGAAGGTCACGACTCATGAAACCTTCGAGAACAATGAATCCCTGTTGATCGAGACCCTTTTTTTCAAGTTCCGTCATTATTCAAGAGTGTCTGTCGTCCTTAATTTGCCCCAGATTATACGCCCTCGGATTTCTCGTTTCCAGACCTTTGGGGGAGGGTGAAATTCAGCCCTGTAGAGGCGAGGGATCAACGCCCACCGTTTTGGCTGCCTCGCTGATTCCCTGCAAGGTTTTGCGATTCAAAGGGATGCCCTCTTCGCGGTAGAGTTTTTCGGACTCAAATTCCACCTCACCCGGCGAATAGATGCGCTCGACCCCCTCCGCCCGGCGCGAGGAGCGCATCTGGCGGATAATGCCGTCGGTCCGCTGCTTGAATCGCGCCACGTCTTCGAACGCCGCCACTTTCAAAGCGATGAAGAAATGGCCGTCTCTTCCGGGCTTCGGCCCATTCACCACGTCGCCGAGTTCAGTGCCAAAAAGCGCGCCCGAGAGGACCGCCGAAAGGATGCCCATCACCAGGGCGAAGCCGTACCCCTTGTATTGGCCGATGGGTTGGAGCAGGCCCTCGAGCGCCTTTTTAGTGTCTGTGGTCGGCCTGCCCTCGGAGTCGAACGCCCAACCCTCGGGCAGGGGAATCCCCTTCTGGTGATAGACCTTTACCTTGCCGCGGGCGGCGGCGGCGAAGGCGGCATCGAGGACGATGGGAGACTCTTCACCCGCAGGGATGGCTACGGCCATGGGATTGATGCCCAAAATGCAGTCGATACCGCCCCAGGGGGCCATGGTGGGCAGGGCATGGGTAGTGGCGATGCCGATCATGTCCTCCGGCAGGGCCAGCATGGCAAAGTAGGCCATAGCGCCGCAGTGGTTGCTGCCCCCCACGGCGGTTGCCGCCACACCGGTATCACGGGCCCGCTCGATGGCGCGACGCATGGCGAAGGTGGCCGCGATTTGTCCCAGACTATTGTCGCCGTCGACCAGGAGCGCCGCCTGCGAGTCTCGCGCCACGCGTGGTTTCCCCTTCGGATTCACGCCGCCCGCCGTCAGCTTGCGGACGTATTCGGGGATGAGAAGCGCGCCGTGCGAATGGCAGCCTCTCAGGTCGGCAACCACCAGCGTGTCGGCCAGCAGGGCGGCGTTGTCCGCCGACATGCCGCAGCGCTCGAAGATTTCTGAGACCAGAGGCCGCAAAATCTTTTCGGGGATTCTCTGTTCTTTTTCTGTGCCGGGGTATGAAGTCATCGGATTTCTATAATCTCCTTGGTCTCGTGGACTCGTCAGCTTCTTGAATCATGAGTGGCGCATCTATCATCTATAACGGTAACGGTTCCTGCCATGGATGCGAGCCGCCCTTTCCGTTCAATGGATGAACGGATGAATGCATGAACGGATGAACGCCCACATCCCGGTACGCCGGGACGTGGGATGTCAAGCGAGCGAACCTGAATCATGACTGATCTTATCCTTTTCCGGGTCCACACCGCCAGAAACTCTCCCCGCCTGAACCCCTCTCCCTGGGTTGCATTCGCACCTGTAGTCGGGATCGTGAGGGGTAACCTTGCCCTCCACTATTAGAACGAAATTGACCCACTACCCAGGTTTCTCGGTTGGGGCTACAATAGGGATAAGGGACAAGTGATAGTCGTCCAATTCTCTCATAATTGTGAGGAACCCATGATCACAGGGCTGATTGGGCTGTTCTTCGGATTTCTTTCCGGCGTATTCCTCCTGGTGGGCCTGTTGCCGTTTCTCGGCTGGCTGAATTGGTTTACCTCGCTGCCGCTGGCTGGTATCGGAATGG
>JAPUME010000270.1 GCA_027294185.1 Acidobacteriota bacterium
GTTCCGCGATCTCGCCCGGCCCTACCGATCGGTGTCGGTCCCTGGCCTTCCCCCTTTTTCGGCAGGGGCCGTGGGATATCTCTCCTACGAAACGGTCCGCCAATTGGAAAAGCTGCCCGACAACGCACGGGAAGACCTGAATCTCGACGATGCTCAGTTGATGTACTTCACCGACCTTCTTGCCGTGGACCACGCCCGGCGTCGGATCATGATTATCGCCAATGTGCTCACCGAGGAAGGCTCGGGCTCTCTGGGGCAGAAATACAAGGCGGCCGTCCGGCGGGTCGAGCAGATGGAACGCGGGCTCAAACGCCCGGCGCGTGCAGAGCGGCCCCGGCGGGCCCGGCGCAGCGGACGGCTTCCTGTCCGCTCGAACCTGACCCGCAGCCAATTCATGCAAAAAGTGGAAAAGGCCAAGGAGTATATCCGGGCGGGAGACATATTCCAGGTCGTCGTATCTCAGCGCCTGAGATTTCCCCTGCGGGTTCCTCCCTTCGACGTCTACCGGGCCCTGCGAATCGTCAATCCCTCTCCCTACCTCTATTACCTGCAAATGCGGGACGTTCAGGTGGTCGGCTCATCTCCCGAGATGCTCGTCAAGGTAACGGGCAGGCAAGTGGACTACCGCCCCATCGCCGGCACGCGGCCTCGTGGGCAGACAGAAGAGGAAGATCGCAGGCTGGCGGAGGAATTACGCGCCGACGCCAAGGAATGCGCCGAGCACATCATGCTGGTCGACCTGGGGCGAAACGACGTGGGGCGGGTCTCAGAGTTCGGCAGCGTCGTGCCGCGTGAGTTGATGAGGGTCGAACGCTACTCGCACGTCATGCACCTGGTCTCCTGGATTCAGGGCCGCCTGCGGCCGGACGCCGACAGCTACGCGGCACTGGCCGCCTGCTTTCCGGCGGGGACACTTTCCGGCGCGCCGAAGATTCGCGCCATGGAGATTATCGACGAGCTCGAACCCACGCGCCGCGGCATTTATGGCGGGTCGGTTCTCTACGCCGACTTTTCCGGCAACCTCAACTCCTGCATCGTGATTCGCACGCTGCTCATCAAGGGGCGCGAGGCCTATCTCCAGGCCGGTGCGGGCATTGTGGCCGATTCGGTCCCCGAGCGCGAATACGAAGAAAGCCTCAACAAAGCCAAGGCCGTCCTCAAAGCCGTCGAGCTGGCCGAAAAGGGATTGTAGCGACATCGCTTAATCGCCGCGGCGCTGAAGCAGAACTGATTATGGTTCTCGTCATCGACAACTACGACTCGTTCACCTACAACCTGTTCCAGTATCTGGGCGAGTTGGGGGCCACGCTCGAAGTGCGCCGCAACGACCAGATCAGCATTGAGGGAATCGAGCAGCTTCGTCCGGAGCGAATCGTCATCTCCCCGGGGCCCAAGACGCCGAACGAGGCCGGCATCTGCGTGGAGCTGGTTCGCAGGTTTGCCGGTCGGTTGCCGATTCTCGGCGTCTGCCTGGGTCACCAATGCATCGGAGCGGCCTTCGGAGGGCGTGTGGGTCTGGCGCCGGAGATTATGCACGGAAAGACCAGCGAGGTCTCCCACGACGGGAAAACCGTCTTTCGTGGCCTTCCGAGTCCTTTCCACGCCACCCGGTATCACTCCCTGATCGTGGAGAGGGCCGGCCTGCCCGACTGCCTGGAGATTTCTGCAACCTCTCCCGACGGGCTCCTCATGGGAGTCCGCCACAAGAGCTACCCGGTCGAAGGCGTGCAGTTCCATCCGGAATCCATTCTGACCGACGTAGGAAAGCAGCTCCTGAATAATTTCCTGAACCTGCAATAGACCGAGAACCGCCAAGCCGGTCCGGATACTGCTTTGCCCGCGGCGTTTGTAATCACCCGCTCAACATTCAAAATCCATTGTAGAATTGCAGAAAGGAGCCAGGATTGACCCGGCCAAGAAAGAACCGATTCCCGCTGCTTCTCTTCTGTTATTTTCTTGTCGTCGTGCATCCTGTGGCCGCATCCTCCGCCGAATCCCAGGACGAAGACGTTAGGGCCGCGCTCGAAGCTTTCAGCCGCGTCTATCAGGTGGCCGAAGCTAACTACGCCGACCCGCTCGACCCCGACGCCGCCATCCTGGACGGCGCCATCCGCGGGCTCCTGAGCCGGCTGGACCCCTTCTCCGCTTTTTTTGACCCGGAACAATACCGGCAACTCCAGGACCAGCAGCAGGGTCGAGCCAGAGGATTCGGTTCGATTCTCTACGTTCAATCCGGAAAACTGCTGGTCCTTCAGACGCTCGAGGGATCGCCTTCGTGGCGAGCCGGCCTCGGTCCGGGAGATGAAATTGTAAAGATCAACGACAAGCGCGTCGACCTGCTGCCGCTGCCCGATCTGGTCCAACTGCTGCGTCAGGCACGGACGAGCCGCGTTCGATTGGGTGTGGTTCGCCCCGGGAAAATCCTCCCCGAGGAGTTCATCCTCGATCCCGCCGAGATTAATCCGCCTTCGGTCGACAAGGCTTTTCTCCTCAGCCCCGGCGTCGCCTATCTCCACCTGAGGGGATTTGACCGGCGAACGCCGCAGGAGGTGGCGCAGAGCCTCCGCGATCTCGGCGACAGCAGTATGAAAGGCCTCATTCTGGACCTGAGAGGGAATCGCGGAGGAGGACTCGATTCCGGAGTTCGCGTCGCCGGACTCTTTCTGCCCGGCGGGAAGACGGTGGTTACCATGCGAGGCCGCTCGATTCCGGAAAAGGAGTTCTCTACACCGGTGCCGAACCCCTACTACACTTTTCCCCTGGTCGTAATGACCAACGGGGAGACCGCCAGCGCGGCCGAGATCGTTGCCGGCGCCCTGCAGGACCAGGACCGTGCGGTGGTCGTGGGGGAATCCAGTTTCGGGAAAGCCGCCGTGCAGTCCGTCATGCCGTTGAGCGAAGGAATGGGCATCGCCCTGACGACGGCGGCCTACTTCACCCCCAGCGGCCGCTCCATCCAGCGGCCCCTAAAAAGCTCGGGAGGGGAACTTCTTGATTTTTCTATGGTAAACGGGGGGGCCATGGCAAACGCGGGAGCCGTGGCAAACGGGGGAGCCGACGATCTCTCCTTTCGCAGCCTGGGAGGCCGCCCTCTGCCAGGAGGAGGAGGCATCATTCCCGACCTCTTAGCTCAGGGTTGGCAACTGACCCTCTGGACTCGCTTCCTCGAACGCAACACCGTGTTCGTCAACTTCGCCCAGTTTTACCTGACCATCCGGGGGAGCGTGAAGGAAGAATTTGAAGTTACCGACGCGGTAATGGAGCAATTCAACGACTATCTACGCAACGTCGGGATTCTGGTTCCCGCTGACGCCTGGAAAAGCGATCAGCAATTTCTAAGGATGAGAATCAAGAATGAACTGTTCAACCTGGTCTTCGGGCTTGAGAAGGGCGACGAGGTGGAGGTCCGGAATGACCCTCAAGTTCTGAAAGCTCAAGAGGTTCTCCCTCGCGTGGAGGAGATCCTCCGGCCCCCCTCGTAAGATTTCTCTCGAAACTCTGATTCGATTGCGCTATCTTGTGGTCCAAACCAACAAGGCAGCCTTCAAGAAAACCTAAGGAGTTTGTTCATGGAATCCATCGATCCCGCAGTCCTCGAGACGCTCAAAACATTCAATTCCCCGACCGTGGCCAATGCTATCGAAGTCTATAAAGTCCGGCCCCGAAACGAAGGCTTTATGCACTCCAGCATCCGGTGTCAGTTCCCCGATTTGGGCGTCATGGTCGGCTACGCCGTGACGGCGAAGATTCGCGCTCTCAATCCCGCCGCCTCGGGTAAGGCTCTCCACCCGAGCCTCCACTGGGAAAAGATCCTTCAGACGCCGGCGCCGCGCGTCGTCGTGATTCAGGACCTCGACGATCCTCCGGCGGTCGGTTCCCTCTGGGGTGAGGTCAACGGCAACCTCCACCGGGCGCTTGGCTGCGTCGGCGTGGTCACAGACGGCGGCGTGCGTGACCTCGAAGAGGTGTATGGCATAGGATTTCATTTCTTTGCCCGTGCCGTCATCGTCTCCCACGCCTACATTCATATCGTGGAGACGGGCACGGCGGTCGAGGTGGGCGGCGTCCGCATCCAGCCGGGCGATTTGATCCACGCCGACCGCCACGGCGTCCAGACCATTCCCAAAGAGATCGCGCCGAAGATCGCTCAAGCGGTAAAACAGGTGGAGGACAGCGAGCGGCCTATTATCGAATTCTGCAAGTCGAAGGAATTTTCCTTGGAGGGCTTGAAAAAGGTCTGGGCCTCGGTTCGCGGCTAAGTGTGGTGCCCTGAGGAAAGGCGAAGCACGTAGCGCAGAACCCGTAGTGTGGTTCTGCGGCCTTTCGCAAAAAACCGCAGAACTTGAAAATCGAGTTCCGCGCTGTCCGTCCTTGTTACAGGGCGTGCTTGCGGGTAAACGCCACCAGCGCCTCCAGCTTCTCACGCGCACGGCCGGAGTCAATCGCCTCGGCGGCCATCGCCACACCCCCGCGAAATTCTTTTGCTTTCCCCACCGCCACCAGCGCCGCCGAGGTATTCGCCAGCACCCAGTCGCGCAGGGGCCCGCTGCGGCCCCCGAGGATTTCCCTCATCTGCTCGGCGTTTGCCGAGGGGTCTCCCCCCTGGAGTGAGTCAGGGCTTGTACGGCTCAGACCGAACTCCTCAGGCGCAATGGTGCGAGTCGATACTTGCCCCTCCCGCAGCTCACAGAGTTTCGTGCCGCCCACCGTCGAAACTTCGTCGGTGCCGTCGGCCCCGGC
>JAPUME010000271.1 GCA_027294185.1 Acidobacteriota bacterium
TGAACGGTGAAATCCTTGTCAACCACCAGATCATTTTTGAGAGTAAGGATCAAGATCGCACCCTCAAAATCAAGACGAACAAGAAAGGCGAGTTCATTCACGTCGGAATACCCCCCGGGACATACGACGTAGAGCTATGGAGCCCCGAGGGCGCCAAGCTGTTCGGCATGGGCAGTGTCCGCCTCACAACCGGGAAGAGGCAGCTGGATTTCGACTTGGCCCAGGAAAGAAAGATTCAAGAGGGTAATCCCGAATATCTTGCGGCGGTAAAGAAACAGCAGGAGGCGCAAGCCAAGAGCACTAAGGAATTCTCAAGCCTGAAAGAACACTTCGAGGCGGGCAACCTCTACCTGCAGCAGAAAAACTATGACCAAGCGATTACCCACTTCGAAGCGGCACTCGAGATGGCCAAACTGCGCAACCTGCCGGTCATCGTCGCCCGCATCGCCGACGCCTATGCGGCTGCAGGAAAATACGAAGAGGCCGAAAAAAGCTACAAGCAGGCAATCGAGCTGCGACCTGAAGCGGCCTCAGTCCACAGCAACTTCGCCCTTGCCCTGGCAAAGATGGGGAGGGTGGATGAAGCCCGTGTGGAATTCGACAAGGCTTCCGAATTAAATCCGGAAACCGCGGCGGTTAACTATTTCAACCTGGGAGCGATCCTCTACAACCAGGGCACTCAAATGGAGGAAGCAGAGGCAGCGTTCAAGAAGTGCCTGGAACTAAATCCCAAACACGCCGATGCTCATTTTCTGACGGCGCAGGCGATGATGGGCAAGTTGACCCTGGATCCTGAAACCGGTGCGACGGTTCCACCCGAGGGATTGATCGAGGCGCTCCAGACCTACCTGGAGCTCGAGCCGGAAGGAAAGTACGCGGGGAACGCCAAGATGCTGATCCAGACGATGGCGGGAACAATCGAAACGAACTTCAAGGCGGCGCCCCGAAGACGAAGAAGGGGGAATTAACCCGGAACGGAAACGGCAGACCTTTTCCGGGTGCTCGGTGCATCACACTGTGCGGGCTCAAAGCCGTCCCGGTCCTCCTTCGGTTTGTGGCCGCCAGAGTTGCGATTCTGTTGAATCCGGGTGAGGGTGCCCGCACCGGACCTTCACCCGGACTCTTTGTTTCACGCCCGACGCGGCGTGTGAAGCGCGTGGTTCATCCTGCGGACTATCCAATGCGCGAGCCAACCTTTCCCCTGAACCCCAACCCTGTTCCGACCTTACGCTTCCCTCGGATTGTGACCCTGCTGGTAATTGCAGGCGCGCTGGTCCCCTTCTCGGCCCGTTGGGGGCGGGCGGACACAATCTTCCAGCGGACGCCCCAGGGAACCGAGCAAATATTGCGGCGCAACACGATCGTCATCAAGGAAGATCCCAATTCCATCTTTTATAAGCATTTCGAGCTGAAGGAAAGGCGCGTCGTAATGGTTCGCCTGGAAAAGGGCAGCTTTCGGGTCCGGGTGGAAAAGTCGAACTCCGCCGTTCGGGAACAGATCGTAGCCAACTGGAAACGCTTCGGCCACACCGCGGAGGTTACCGATATCGACGGGAACCACAAGCAGCTCTTCTCCTTATACCTCGACTTCTACCCACCCGGCGGACGCGGCTCTCTCCATTACACGATTCCACCCAGGACCACACTTCCGGTCCGTTTTGCCGATGGAGGGATGGACGAGATCGATTTCTCAGATATCAAACTGATCGAGTTCCAGGGCTTCCGAATGCGAATCCAACTGAACTCCGGGGCGAGTCTGGATTGTGAATTTCGAATGCCTACCGATCAACCCGCCGAAGCTCGTTTTCTGGGCATGACCGACGCCTACCCGGTCGACAGCGAGGAAGTCTTCGATTTCTTTCTTCCTCTCGAAAAACTGAAAGAGATCAAGCTGGGCCGGGAACGCCGGCGGAGGCGAAGAAGGTAATATCCTAACAAGCGTTTCCGAACCGGATTTCCCATTCCTTCATTCGGATCTAGATTTGCTCGCGGCTGCCTTCTGCCTGCCCATTCCATCCTTACAAGACCTCTCATGATTGAAATCGTATCGGTTGCCTTTTTGACGGTCCTCGCAAGCGGAGTTGGGACACTGACGGGCTTCGGCACTTCAACCATTCTGGTGCCGGCGCTGCTCATCATCTTCCCCCTGCCCCAGACGCTCCTGCTGGTCGGTGTGATCCACTGGTTTGGGAATGTCTGGAAAGTTTGGCTCTTCCGGAGCAGCCTGCAATGGAAAATTCTTCTCGCATTCGGGGTTCCCGGCATTGCAGCCAGCATCGCGGGAGCATCACTGGCGATCCGCGCCCCGCAAACGCGGATGACCAACATGATGGGGATTTTCCTGGTGGGCTATGCGCTTTTCCTGATTTTGAAGCCGAACTTCAAGCTGCGCCAAAATATCCTGATTGCATCTTCCGGTGGCGCGCTGAGCGGATTCATGGCAGGGATCTTCGGAATCGGCGGGGCCGTCCGGGGCGCATTCCTTTCCATGTTCGATCTTCCCCGGGAGATCTATATCTTCACGGCGGGCGCCATAGCCCTGGCCATCGACTCGGCGCGTCTGGCAACCTACTGGGCCGAGGGGGCCCGACTGGAGACGCTCCTTCTTGGTGGCCTGTTGCTTTTTGTTCCCGCATCTTTCCTGGGAGCCAAAATCGCCCAACGCCTTGCCGCCGGGATTCCTCAGAAGAGGTTCCGCCCCATCGTCATGGCATTTCTTTTCCTGGTGGGTATAAGACTGTTGCTGGTTTCTTGACCGGCCCCGCCGTCAAGGCCCACGCGTCGATTCCGTGCAGGCAATCCTACTTTTTCTTCTCCGCTGCCCACAGCCCCAACGAAATCGCGCGGCCGCAGAAGGGACAGTAGTTCATGCCGACGTAAGCGTAGCCGCGTGTCGAAGCCGCACGCAGGTAATACTCGGTATCGACGTCGTTCACGATGCGACCGTCCTCGATTCCGTGCTTGGACCCTCGGTAGAACCAGCCGCGGTCCACCGCATCCCCTAAATCCTGGCAACAAAACATCCTTTTCTCCTTTCGTCGTGCGGATATAATCTTAACCGACTACGCCTTATGACATTTGAGAAAAACGGAGTAGAATGGGCCAAAACGAGCCGAGTCGCTGTGAACAAGTTCCCCCCGGAGAAAGCGAGCAAAGTACGCAGGTCTCCGCGCCGGCTTCCCTGCGGAGAAATGGGAGTGCTACGATGAAGACCTCTAAAGGCAACCGCCGAGGATTCCTGAAGGATGTCGGTTGGGCGTCGCTCGCCTCCGGGACCCTTCTTGGCAAATCCGTAAGCGTGGTCGGGGCAAAAGCTCCGCCCCCAGGAGGTAGTGGAATGTATGAGCGCCTGGGCCTCCGTCCGCTCATCAACGCCAAGGGAACTTACACAAACCTGAGCGGATCCCTGCTCCCGCGCGAGGTCGCCGACCAGATGCGGCAGGCCGCGCGCCAATACGTATCGATTCCCGAGCTGCTGGAGAAATCCGGTGAACACCTGGCACGGCTCCTCCACTGCGAGGCAGCGCTTGTGACATCCGGGGCCGCAGGGGCGCTAACGCTCGGCACCGCTGCCTGCCTCACGGGCGACGACGAAGAAAAAGCACGCCGCCTGCCCGACACGCTGGGAATGAAAAATGAAGTGATCATCCAGAAGACGCACCGCTTTTCCTATGACCACGCGATTCGCAACGTCGGCATCCGGCTGATCGAAGTGGAAGACCGGGCCGAGCTCGAAGCGAGGATCAATTCGCGCACCGCCCTGATGTTCTTCCTTAATCACGCCGACCCCAAGGGCAAGATTCATCACGAAGAATGGATCGAGATCGGAAAGAAACACAAGGTGCCCACCTTCATCGACTGCGCCGCCGACGTCCCGCCGGTGGAAAATCTCACCCGCTACACGCGCATGGGATTCGACCTGGTAACCTTCAGCGGCGG
>JAPUME010000272.1 GCA_027294185.1 Acidobacteriota bacterium
AGCATCTCCGGCACTGTCCTTCCCGTGACGGGATGACGCAGACCGTCGGCCACTTCGCGCAATGGAATCAGGACGAAGCGGCGCTCTCCCATGCGCCGGTGAGGAATTGTCAAATCCCGCATCCGTAATACCCTGTCCCCACACAGAAGGATGTCGATGTCGATCCTCCGCGGGCCTTTGAGGTTCCTGCGATCGCGGCCCAGATCTTTCTCGATCCGCTGCGTAACCTTCAGCAGGCGAGGGGGCGAAAGCCGTGTCTCGACCTCAGCGACACAGTTCATGAACCACGGCTGCCGAGCAACGTTCACCGGCGCGGTCTCATAGAAGGAAGAGATTTTCAGAGTCCGGATGCCTTCCAGTTCGATCAACGTCAGAGCGCGCCGCAGATTTTGAACGCGGTCATCGAGGTTCGATCCCAGCGACAGATAAACCTTCATTGGAACAGCGTCTTCTGAGATTCACGGGAGGGTTCGCGCCCCAGGTGTTTATAGGCCAGAGGTGTGGCGACACGTCCTCGCGGTGTGCGATTCAGGAACCCGATTTGCAGAAGATAAGGCTCGTAGATCTCCTCAATCGCATCGGCCTCTTCGCTGATGGAGGCGGCAATGGTGTTAAGCCCCACCGGACCTCCCTCGTATTTTCCGATGATGGTCAGCAACAGTTGCCGGTCCATCTCATCCAGCCCGTGGGCATCCACCGCCAGCTTGTCGAGCGATTCCCGAGCGACATCCGTGTTAATCCGGCCGTCGGCCCTGACCTGGGCGTAGTCGCGCACCCGTCGGAGCAGGCGGTTGGCGATGCGCGGCGTGCCGCGGCTCCGGGCCCCAATCTCGCGCGCCCCGCCCTCATCGAGGGGAATTTCGAGAATCTTCGCGGAACGCTTTACGACCTGCTCCATGTCTTCCTGATCATAGAAATCCAGCCGCAGGACAATGCCGAAGCGCGAACGAAGCGGTCCCGAAAGCAGGCCGATTCGCGTCGTCGCGCCGATAAAAGTGAAAGGCTGAAGCGTCAGGGTGTGCGAGCGCGCGCTCGGACCCTGGCCGATAATGATGTCGAGCTGAAAATCTTCCAGAGCGGGATAGAGGATTTCCTCGAGCTGCGGCTGAAGCCGGTGCACTTCGTCGAAAAACATCACCTCGTGGCGCTCGACGTTGGTGAGAATCGCTGTCAGGTCCCCTTTGATCTGAATCGCCGGCCCGGCGGTGGAGCGGAACCCTACGCCCAGCTCATTGGCGATGATCGTGGCCAGGGTGGTCTTGCCCAGTCCCGGCGGGCCGTAGAGAAGAATGTGATCCAGCGCCTCAGCCCGCGACTTGGCCGCTTCAATAGCAATGGACAGGTTCTCCTTCAGGCTCCTCTGTCCGATGAAATCCGCCAGCGCCCTGGGACGCAGGCTCAAGTCGAACCGCGAGTCTTCCTCCAACGCCTGTCCGGTTACGATGCGTGATTTCGCCATGAGCTTCACATTTCCAAATCGACACGAAATAACGCCGTCAAGGAAGTCATCTATTTTACCAACTGTCCCAGGGCGCGTTTCAAGACGGAATCAAGCGTCCTCTCGCCCGAGACCTCCCCCAGAGACTGCTCCACGATTTTCTCCGCCACTTTACGGTTATAGCCCAGGTTTAGGAGAGCCGAGATAACATCTTCGGTGATCGCATCCCCCCCGCGGGGGCCGGCGAGGTCCTCATCCGGTGCGGCGGAAAGCTGGTCGAGTTTATCGCGCAATTCGATGATAATCCGCTGGGCGTTCTTCTTCCCCAGCGAAGGGATGCCGGTCAGCCTGGTTGCTTCACCCCGGCGGATGAGGCCGACCACCTTCTCCACCGGCATTCCGGAGAGAATCTTCAATCCCAGCGCCGGACCGACTCCCGTGACGGAGATCAGCTTCTGAAACAGCAAGTGCTCGGATGCGGTGCGAAATCCGTAGAGCGCCACCACGTTCTGGCGCATGCTGATCTGGGTATGAATATGCAGCCGCACTTCCGATCCCACCTTGCCCAGCTCGTAGTAGGTGGAGAGAGGGACGTGAACCTGGTAGCCGACGTTGTTCGCCTCAATCACTGCTTCCTGGGGTTTCTTCGCCAGTAGCGTGCCGCGCAGGTAGGCAATCATAGGCGCCGGAGGAACCTCGCTCGCATTATTGCGAAACCTCTCCCCCGTGTCAATGTGTGCGGAGAGAACCCGAACAAAAAGCAAACATCAGAGGTCCCCAGGAAAGAAAATTCCCCCACTTCCCCGACCCTTCACCGAGTCCAGCTAAGGAATTTCGGGGGGGCCGGACCCTGACCCGATTTCCTGTTTAAGGATCAGGAACATTACCAGGTAAATGAACACCAAAACCCATGGGAAGTAAGGCGACACTTCCACAAAGGGACAGGCGTGGCTTAATCTCCTGCGGCGCACCAGATACCAGGGAAAAAAGACAACCCAGAGGAACAGGGTTCCTAAACTCCAGCGCAGCGGCCGGGGAATCGCAAAGTAGCGAGCATCGTGGAACACCCAGACGGCACACAAAACCTGAAAGGCTAGAACAACGAACTGCGCTGGAGTGCGCCCCAGCACGTATCCCAGAACGGTTACGCCGCCGGCGCTTACGAGCAGCAACAGCAAAGAGAACTCCCAGGGGAATCGTACTAAGGGCTTGGGGGCAACCTCCTCGGTCTCGGTGGGAGCCGGTGAGATTTCAGGCGGCGGGGTTCGGGGAATCCGAGCGGGGTCAACCGCCTCTCCGCAAGCCACACACACCCGGCAGCGAAAATCGAGAAGCTGGCCGCAGTTCGGGCACTCGAAGGGTTCCTCAGATACCTGCTTCTCCGGTGAAAGAGGATACTCGCTTTCCAATGATCCGGTTCCCATCCCATCGACTCCGTTTCGTTGTCGCTGCTGTTACTCGTTCCAGCCTTCGTGATCCTGCCAGTCGAGCACTCGCCGGTGGACTTCCCGGCGGCGTAGCTCAGCGAAGGTTCTCCTTCTCCCCTCCGCACGATTGCCGCCCTGGGACTGATAGTGCCAGAAGGCTTCCTGTCCCCGTGCCGCCGCCTCCCCGCTCACATAGAGAAGCTCCCTCTCATACTTGTAAGGAGCGGGATTTTCACCTCGTGAGCCGTATACCTGATCCACCAGGAGCTTAAGCTCAGGCCAAAGGGAACCCTCCTGCCGCAGCTCCTGAAGCGCCTTCACTACGAACCAATTATTCGTCCGATGGTCGACGTGCCTCTCGTCGGGATGACCGGCGTAGATCGCTTCCGGGCGATACTGCAGAATGAACTTCTTGGCCTCCTCGACCACCGCCTTGCGCGCATAGGGGAGATTCGGCCGGTGAAGTCCTTCGTAAGGGGCGTGGTCGGTCGCCATCAGGACCGAAAGATAAGGGTCGGCCGCACTGAGATGGTTATACCAGATTTCACCCGACCCTCCATCCGGCAAGCCGAGAAAATGAATGTCCTTGGCGGGAACGCCAAGGTGAGCCATTGCCTTCCGTGTCTCATCCATTCGGATGTAGCCGAACTCGCGCGCTTCATTGGGACCACAGGAGCGGCTGTAGTAGCGGTCGCACGATCCGGCGTCACCGCTCGTGAAATAGACGAAGTGAATCGGGATATCGTTTTCAACCGCCGCGCGAATCGTTCCCCGGTGAGCGCCCTCATCGTCTTGATGGGCGCAGAAAATCAGAATTGATTTGGGCAGCGGGTTGACGGCGATCTCCAATTCCGAGGATGCCACCCGCACCCCTTCTACCGTTCTCAAGTAAACACGCAGACGGTAAAGCCCTGCCACCGCATCCTCCGGAATTTTCCAAATCGAGCTCTGGACGGGCGCCGTTTCTCCCGGGGCCAGCTCCAACGCCCAACGCAACAGCAGGTCGCGCAGTCTTTCACCTTCGGGCGACACGATTTCCGTCTCAAGCTTCAGCCTGGACCATCGCTCGGAGGACGTATTCCTAAGGCGGGCCTTTAGCTCCACCGTATCGCCGGGGCGATACATCGTATGTTCACGGGAAATCTCGATGGCGGCTGAAACCTGTTCCAGTGGGTAGAAGTTTCGAGCCTTCTCGAAATCGAAGCGGCGGCCCGGCTGCCGCATGTAGCTCAAATGGTAAGGAAGCGGAGCGCGCTGGTTCGCGGGCCGAACAATAATCTGCCGGCTGAAAAGCAGATCGTACATCTCCTGCCGGGAATCGTCCCAGGCTACGACCACGAACTGATAAAACCTGGGTTCTGTGACCTCGGGAGCGGTCAGGGTCTCCTCCCACCCGAGATCCTTTCCCCGTTTGGCGGCAAGTCTCAGCGACTCCTCCAACACTTTCGTCCGTGCGCCTTCGGGTCGGGTCACCACTCCGGACCGGCCCACAATCCAGGGCCAATGGCGGTCGGAGAACTCAATCCGCAAACCCGAAACAGGCCGGCGAGTCAGATTCTCGACTCTCACCCGTGCCCGGACCGGATCGCCCGAGGTATAGAAGGCCCTGTCCAACTCGAAAGCCTCCAGCCGGACCCTCTTCCGGTAGACGGCAAAAGAGGCCGCCCCCCGGCGTCTGACGACCTCTGAGGAAGCGTCTTCAAGCGTTACATCTACCTCGTAGAGTCCCCTTTTCGCAGCTTCAGGAACAGGCCATAAATCCCGGTAATCGAGAGATACACTCTCTTTTCCGCCCACCCTTATGTTCTTGTAGGCGGTAACATTGAGCACGGGCGAGGACTCGCCTGCGTATCGAATCGAGACGATCAGAGTCAGCGGAGGAGTAGCATTGGATGAAGTGTTCCGAAGGATCGCACGAAACCTCACAGTCTCACCCACGTTATAGCCGGAATTGTCGATGACCGCTGAAATTTCAAGCCCCGCCGCCGCGGCCACCGCGTCG
>JAPUME010000273.1 GCA_027294185.1 Acidobacteriota bacterium
AAAGTGACCAGTGCCTGAGGCCGCTTCAAGGAAAGCGACCGCCCGAGAATCCGCCAGCCCAGCCGTCCGGACCCGCCTTTGACCGAATTAAATCGCCTGATGGTCATGTAAAATCTCTGTCGGTGAAAACCGCCGGGCCCACAGGAGCGGCCAGGCATGCCCGGCCAGGTTGATCGCCAGCGCGACGGTCAACATCGCCGGAAAGATGATCCACTCGACCGAAACAGGAGTCCCAAAAATCTTTTCCGCCAGGACGCCTGCCAGAAGCGATCCTGAAAAGTATCCCAATACTCCGCCCAGCAAACCCGTCACTGTGGCTTCCAGAAGAAACAGCCGGGCCACATGGCCCTCTCCCGCCCCCATCGCTTTCATCAGACCGATCTCCGGTCGGCGTTCGAGAATCGTCGCCAAAGCCGTGGACCCCACGGCAAGAATCGCGGTCACCAGGGCCGCCAGGGCCAGAGTCCACAAAAGTGAACTCACCTGGCCCAGGATCTTCCCCTCTGTTTCCGCCACCTGGAAGACCGGACGGGCACGGGTGCCGGGCAGCACTTCCTGAATCTGATAGGCGATGGAGCTCACATAAGGCGTGCAATACCATCGGTCGAATTCAGCCGGGGCCAAAGTTGAAACATCGACCCGAGCAAAGTCATCTTCCGGCTTGGTCAGGGCGCTGACTTCGACGCGGCGCACTTTCCCTTCCAGACCTGCCCATCGCTGCACGGCGCGAAGAGGCGCCACCACCTGGTCATCCTCGGCGCCGCCGGTCTCAAGAATCCCCGCCACCGTCAAGGTAAGCGGTAAGTCTGTATGCTCTCGAGGGGCGACCTCCAGGGTCTCGCCCACCTTTACACCCAATCTCTGAGCCAATCGGCGACCGACCAGGCACTCGCGAGATTCCTTATCGTCCTCCGGCCATTTTCCTTCAACGCTCCAATTGGGGTGGAGCGAGTGCAGGCCGGTGGTAAAAACCGATCCCGGGTCCACCTCAAGTTCCCTGTCAAACCAGGCTCCCATCAAAACCGTAGAGGCGCCTCGAATCCGCGCGGGAGCATAAAGCAGGGGCGCAAAGGCAATGATGTTGTGCCGCCAGAAAATCTTCTTCAGCTTGATCAGGTCGGCCTCGTGCAAATAGGAACCGGAGGCGACGGGCCGGTAGTCGATGCCTCCTACCGAAAGCGGCAACCCGTCGGCGGCGGGCGTTACGGCGATATTGGCGCCGAACGAACGCAACTCGCGGCTTACCTTGTCCCGAACGGCAAGCTCGAGCGTGGCCACGGCGGTCAGGGCTGTTGTGCCCAGCATGACGGCGAATATCGCAAGCGCTCTGCGGCGCTTCTCACGGAGCAGGGATTGGCGAAGGATTCGACTCAGCATATCTGCCTACTGCATTTCGGGCTATCTAGTGAAAATGTTTCGTACCTTCCGCGAGCGCCGGCTGCGGGATGACCACCTCACCGCCCTCCACCCGGTGTTCGAGCGGGACAGGGTTGCAGCCACCGGCCAGGCCGATGCTCGGAACGTAGATCGCAGCGGAACAGTTCGCGCAGACCACGTTCGGGCCGTCCTGATAGTACCCCTGAGACCCGCAGATCAGGCAGGCATCCAGCGCCACTCGAATCTCCCCGCCCGGCTCCCGAATCGCCAGAAAACGAACTTCCCTGCCTTCCACGTCCAACCGGTAGCGATTCAACTTACCATCAGCGAGGGCCGTCACCGGGATTCGCACCTCCCCGCCCTCGACCGACGCCTCCAGGGGAGTCGAGAGCGACTGATTCGCCCGCGAGTAAACAAATTCGGCGCTGATCAGAATCAGGACCGCCACGGCCGTCGAGCTGGCCGTCGCCAGCCAGAACCGCTGCCGGCTCTGCTCGGCCCTAAGCAGACGTCGCTCAGCGCTTCCAAGAGGTTCCCCTTCCCGGCCTTCGGGATGGCGAGCCCTCCATCCCTCTACCCCCAGCAGCACCAGCGTCAGCCCAACAATCACCAGGAAAAAGAAGGCGTTGTTGTTCACCAGCGGTCCAACGATCGACATCGTGCGCGGGCCGCCGGGCAGGATCTGCGCTTCCGAGAATTCATGCACGGAGGAGACAAGAAGCTGTAGGCCGACAATGATCAGAATGGCAGTCGTGATGCGGAAAAACTTCGGCAGGTTCACACGCAAGCTGCCCTTTACGAAACCGATCCCCAGGAAGAGCGCCAGCCCCAGGCCGATCAGGCCTCCGGTGAAATTCAGAATCGCCGTCGTCTCAAGCGAGACGGCTGAGAGAAACAGCACCGTCTCGATTCCCTCCCGCAGGACCATCAAAAAGACGAACAGAAAAAGGGCGACCGCCCGCCCACTGCCGGGCCGGGCGGAGATTTTCTCCAATCGAGTCTCCACCTGCTTTTTCAAATGACGTCCCGTCTGCCACATCCACACCACCATGGTGAAGACGAAGCCGCAGCCTGCCAGCAGAAGCCAACCTTCGTAGGCCTCCTCGGTAATCTGCAAACGGTCCACCACGAACGCGCCCACCAGGCTGGCTCCGATGGCCAGGGCCAGGGCCCCGTACACGATGCGGTTCCACGCCTCCCGCCCCGTTCTTCGCAAATAGGTCAGCACAATGCCGATAACCAGGGCAGCTTCCACCCCTTCGCGCAGCGTAATGACAAGCGACTGAAGCATGATCCCTTGGGACCCTCCACAACGTCCAAATAGCAGGGCTTTAATACAACATAGGCTCCCGGCAATCGGGTGTCAACGATGTCCTGTATAATCAATTAGATA
>JAPUME010000274.1 GCA_027294185.1 Acidobacteriota bacterium
TGGCTCGTTTCCGCCAATGGCGTCACTTCCGGGCATCTGGCGGGGGCGGGCTCACCGACCTGCTGACCCACCTGATCGACGTGGTGCAGTGGTACACGGGAGCCGCCACACCGGCTTCCGCCATGGCGCTCGGCGGCAACTACCAGCTCAAACACTGGGAGTGGCCCGAAACCGTCACCGCAGCGCTGGAATACCCGGAGGGCTTTTCGGTCAACTACTCGCAGTCCTACATCACCCGGCATGAGGGTCACCGGATCACGTTCCGCGGCACCCTGGCGACGCTTGAAATCAACCGGTCGCAGTTGGCGGTCTATGAGGAGGGCACCCGCGACATCCCCTCCCCCCTCTACCAGGACGAGGTCATGGCAGCCAACCGAAGGCCCGTGATTCAGATGAAGTCGATCCAGGACGGCACCTTCCCTCACATGCGGAACTTCGTGGATTGCATGCGCAGCCGCAAGGAACCGAACGCGCCGGTAACGATCGGCCACGAGGCGGTCCGTGGCCCGCACTTGGCGAATATGTCCTATCTCGAGGGAAGAAAAGTGGGGTGGGACGCCGAGCGAAATCAGCCTGTATAAGAAGATTCGGCGGCAGGAAGCGGGTTGTGCGGACCCCTCAGGCGGTGGGCCTGCCTCCATTCCAGGGAGCGTTCAGGTCTCCCCCATTGCCGAAAAGCGGCGGGAAGGGAGAGGGGATTTCCTGATAACCCGCCTTCGGATCCAGCTCCGGCAGAATCGCCGGGGAGACAAGCATCTCCTGTAGCATAAGCGTGTTCCTGATCCAAACGATGCTTTCCCGTTCGATATCGATGCTGCCCATCGCACCCAGGGCAAATTCGATCGCCTGCGAGTCGGAGGAGAAGTGCATCGGCAGGCGAGCGCCGGCCGGGTCGAGCGCCGTCTGGGCGTTAATGTAAACCTTTCGAAGATCCAATTTCCGGTAAAGCTGCTCGTGCATCAGGTCGGCCAGCCCGACGCCGACGCCGTTCCCTTCACTGGCGGGCGTGAGGTCGCGAACGTAGATCAGATTGATCTCCGGCATTAGGGCCGGGTCGAAAGGGACGTTCCGGCCGATCACCTTGCAGTCCATACCCGCGCCGCTGATGTCCTTACCCAGCTCATCGACGATCAGCAGTCCGATGCGAGAAAAGGGGAGGCGGGCATGGAGGCGCTTGGCGAGTACCTGAGCCTCTTCCTCCACCGCCACCAGGCGGTCGGGAGGCGCGGCCCGGACGGCGGCCACTTCGTGATCTTCGTTTTCGAGGACACCCAGCGCGCCGACGATTCGCCCGCTATCGAGCACCACGCGGCCCATGCTGCGGATCACGGGTTCGTAGCCCTGGCGCTGCGCGCCTCGATGCACGACGATGGCTCCGTTTTCCTTCCCCATTCCTACCGTCATGACCTTCAGCCAGCCGCTCTCGATGCCGCCGCTGAAGTTGGTGTGCGGCTTGATGCGGTTGAAGACGAATACGCCGTCGGCCTGGTGCGCCAGCCGGTCCATGTGCACCTTGAATCCCTCCGGCGTGGTTCCTATCTCAGCCGTCTTCATGGAGGAGCGGACCGGGACGCCCATCGAGGCTTCGGTAATGCCGTAGTCTTCGAGAACCTGCCGCTGGCCTTCGTCGGTAGCGCCGCCGTGGCTGCCCATGGCGGGAATCACGAAAGGCTGTGCGCCTTTTTCCTTCAGCCAGTCGCAGAGCGTCCGGATGGTCGGCTGCAAGCTCGCAATGCCGCGACTTCCCACCGTTACCGCAATTCGCCGCTTGGCGAGCCGCGCCGGGTCGAGCTTTGCCTTTTCGAGAGTGCTGCGAATTTCCGCCGGGAGGTCGGCAATCCCCGGCATCGACGGCGCCACACGCTTCAGGCGGGGCAGGGATGGCAGCTTAATCATAAAAATTCCTATCAGGCGGACTGCGAAAGGCTAACCGTGATCCGCCGGCGTCAGTAGCTGATTCAAGGTGCCGCGCCTTTCGGCCAGCTTCTCTGCGGGCGGAAAGACGCCTGCTTAATATTCTTGCGATAGTCAGTGCCTTCCATTTCGACCACCCGGCACATCTCGTAGAGCCGGGAGCAAAGCGTGGGCCCGAGTTGTGCCAGCGATTTTTCAAAGTTCACCAACATCTCCCCCGAGGGGGTACTCACGCTGGCGCGTTTGCTGGGCTGTTCGGTCTCAAGGGTCAAAGTGGTCGTAACCAGCGTCACCTTCTTCTCATTGTAACGCGAGTTGATGATGTGAGCCAGCGTGTCCCGCACCCAATCGGTGGGCCGCACGGCCGACAGCTCATCCAATAAGAGCACCTCAACCTCATGAACCGGCTGAAGGACGCTGAACTTGGAGGATTGGGAGACCGAATCGTAGGTTTTCTGAATGTCGTCCAGCAGTTGGTGAAAATCGTAGAAGAGACACTCGATGCCCTTGCCCACGGAGAGCTCACGCAGGACGCTGACCGCCAGATGCGTCTTGCCCACACCGTTCGGGCCGACGAACAGAAGGCCGTAGTCGAGCGGGTACTCGTCGGTGAAGCATTGCGCCAAAAGTTTCGCTTGAGAGAGCTTTTCGTTCTTCTTGTCGAAATTCTCGAACGAGCAGTGTTCGTAGCGGCGGGGAATATGGGCGGCGCGCATCAAACGGTTCGAACGGTCGTCCGAGTAGCATTCACAACGGCGCACCCGCCGCACGCCCTCCGACTCGATGGGCCGCCAGCCGGTGCCTTCACACTTTGGGCAGATAGATTGCATGACGAAAACCGTAAACGATTGCCGGGAGTTCTTGGCTCAGTTTAACGGGGCCACCACCCCCTGCGCAAGATCAACGTGAAAGCGAATGGGAAGATGAAAGTGAAATCCCGTCTACTTTTGAGGTCCCTTCGCCCGAAGGCCTCGCGCACGGGGGACCGGCACCAACGCATTCTCAATGCGGGCGCTCGCTCCCGCGCCGCGGGCCAGGAGTTCCCTTTGGACGTATTCCACGAAGGACTGCATCTCGCGCTGCATGTCGCCCATTTTCTCCCGCATGTTCAGGATGATTTCAATGCCGGCCAGGTTGACGCCCAGCTCCCGGGTAAGGTTCAGAATCGTCTCCAGGCGCTCCAGATCATCCTGAGTATAGAGCCGCGTGTTGCCTTCGCTTCGCGAGGGCCGCAGGAGGCCTTCCCTTTCGTAGAGCCGAAGCGTCTGCGGATGGATGCCATACATTTCGGCCACCGCACTGATCATGTACCCGCTCTTGCGCTTCGCTTTTCGCCCTTTCTTCTTGGGTGACATCGGGCCTCTATCTCAGAACCGCTTCCAGGCTCGCCGGCGCTAAAAAAGTATCTCCCCGTTCGGTGTCGAAAGGACCCCGAGTCGAGGACGGGGCCCGCTCTTAAAGGCCACCCCGAAATCAGGTCTTTTTGTTCAGTCCTCGCCGCGGGTTTTCCGGATGGAGCCGGCCCAGCTCTCGCAAAAGTTCCCGGGTTCGCTCGTCCGCCGCACGAGGCACCCTCACCTGGACCTCCACATAATGATCGCCGCGTTGTTTCGAACGCAGAGAGGGCGCTCCCTTTCCCCGCAGGCGGAATTTCTGCCCGCTCTGGGTTCCGGGAGGAACCTTCAGCGCCGCACGCCCGTCGAGCGTGGGAACTTCAATCTTGGCTCCCAGCCCGGCCTCGGTAATCGTAACGGGAACGGCGGTATAGACGTTATCGCCCCGGCGGTCGAAATAGGGGTGTGAACCGACCTCGGTGACGATGTAAAGATCGCCCGGACGACCGCCGTGTAATCCTGCATTCCCTTTTCCCGCCAGCCGAATTCTTGAGCCGGTCTGTACGCCCGCCGGAATCCGGACATCGAAGCTATCCGTCTTGCCCACCCTGCCCCGCGTTCCGCAGGTCGGACAGCCCCGCGGCAGGCGGCCCACTCCTCCACACTGGGGACAGGATACGGTGAATTGCAGGACTCCCGCCGGCCGCCTTACCTTCCCGGCTCCGCTGCATTCAGGACAAGGGACGGGACCTCCCGTTCCGGAACCGGTTCCGAAACAGGTCGGACAGGCCTCTTCGTGCACCACGCTAATGCGCGCCTTCACTCCCCGAATCGCGTCCCAAAACCCGATTCGCAGGTGATGTTCAATGTCGGTTCCCGGCCGGGCCGCGCCCTGGGGTGAAGGCTCCCCGGAGTCGCGGGTAAAGAACTGCGAAAAAATATCCCGGAAAGATGACCCGAAGCCCCGCTGAGGATCGCCCCTCCCTCCAGCGCCGGGGTAATCCGCTCCGGACAAATCAAAACCGGAAAAGTCGAATCCCGCGTACCCCGGCCCGGATGCCGCAGGCCCGTCCGGAGGAATCTGGTCCGAGTAATACCCGTACTGGTCGTAGATTTTCCGCTTCTTGGGATCGCCAAGGACGTCGTAGGCTTCTGAAATCGCCTTGAATCGCTCTTCGGCCGAGCCGTCACCGGGATTGAGGTCGGGATGGTATTTGCGTGCCAACCGCTTGTAAGATTTACGAATGTTTTCGGCACTGGCTCCCGGCTTCAATCCGAGCATTTCGTAAAAGTCTCTGCGGTTCATTTCGATTTACTTCGCAGCCGGCGCAAGACAACCGCGCACGGACGGAATCGCCGCACTGCCTCCGTCTTTAATTCGGTTTCTTCTTCTCATCCACGTCCACATACTCGGCGTCGATCACTTCCCCGTCCGGTTTGCCCTGTGCCTCCCCGTTCGGCTTCTCTTCCGAAGACGGGGGCGCCTGGGCCTGCGGGGGAGCACCGGCCTGATCACCGGGAGTCGCCGTCTGATACATAACCTCCGCCAGCTTGTGCGCCGAGGAGGTCAGTTTCTCCACGGCTGTCTGGATGTGCCCGATGTCACCTTCCTGAACAGCCTTCTTGGCTTCTTCCAGTGAGGATTCGACGTTTCTGGCATCGGCGTCGGAGATCTTGTCGCGGTGCTCCTTCAACATCTTTTCCGTGGAGTAGATCAGCGAATCGGCGCGGTTCTTGACCTCGACATCCTCCTTGTACTTGCGGTCCTCTTCGGCATGCGATTCGGCCTCCTTGCCCATGCGGTCAATCTCTTCTTTGCTGAGACCGCTCGAGGCGGTGATGGTGATCTTCTGCTCCCGGTTGGTGGCCATGTCCTTGGCGGATACGTTCAGGATGCCGTTGGCATCGATATCGAAAGTCACCTCGATTTGGGGAACCCCCCGGGGCGCGGGAGGAATGCCGATCAGGTGGAATTTTCCCAGCGTACGGTTGTGGGCGGCTTGAGCCCTCTCCCCTTGCAGCACGTGAACCTCGACCGAGTTTTGGTTGTCGGCAGCAGTGGAGAAGGTCTCGCTCTTGCGGGTGGGAATGGTGGTGTTGCGCGGTATCAGGGTCGTAAACACGCCCCCCAAGGTCTCAATTCCAAATGTCAGCGGCGTAACATCGAGCAGGAGAAGGTCTTTGACCTCTCCACCCAGCACGCCGGCCTGAATGGCGGCGCCGATGGCCACGACCTCGTCCGCGTTTACCCCTTTGTGCGGCTCCTTGCCGAACAGCTCTTTGACAATCTGCTGAACACGCGGGATTCGCGTCGAGCCGCCCACCAAAACAACTTCGTCAATCTGGTCCGGCTTGAGCCCGGCATCGTCGAGCGCTCGCTTGCAAGGTCCCACCGCACGCTGAAACAAGTCCTCACACATCTGCTCGAAATGGGCGCGGGTGAGCCGCAAAGTCAAATGCTTGGGGCCGGAAGCATCAGCCGTGATGAAGGGGAGGTTGATCTCAGTCTCCATCAGTGTGGAAAGCTCCATCTTGGCCTTTTCCGCAGATTCCTTGAGGCGCTGCAAAGCCATGCGATCTTTGGAAAGGTCAATCCCCTGGTCTTTGCGGAATTCTTCCACAATCCAGTCCATGATCTTCTTATCCACATCATCGCCGCCGAGATGGGTGTCGCCGTTGGTGGACTTGACCTCCACCACGCCTTCGCCCACCTCGAGGATGGAAATATCGAAAGTCCCACCCCCAAAGTCAAAAACGGCAATCGTCTGATCCTCCTTCTTGTCCAACCCGTAGGCCAGGGCCGCCGCTGTAGGTTCGTTGACGATTCGCAAGACCTCCAGGCCGGCAATCTTGCCGGAATCCTTGGTGGCCTGGCGCTGGCTGTCGTTGAAATATGCCGGAACAGTGATAACTGCCTGGGTGACTTTCTCCCCCAGATACTGCTCGGCGGCATCTTTCATCTTTTGCAGAACCATGGCCGAGATTTCCGGCGGCGGGTACTCCTTGCCTTGAGCCACAATCCGCGCCTCACCATTGCTTCCCGATAGAACTTTGTAGGGGACCGTTTCAATCTCCGACTTCACCTCTTCCAACCTTCGGCCCACGAAGCGCTTGATGGAGTAAATGGTGTTCTCCGGATTGGTGACAGCCTGTCGCTTTGCCACCTGACCCACAAGCCTCTCTCCACCCCGAGTGAATCCAACCACCGAGGGTGTGGTTCTCGTTCCCTCCGGATTGGTGATGACACTCGGCTCGCCACCCTCCATCACCGCCACCACGGAGTTTGTGGTTCCCAAATCAATTCCTATTACCTTGCCCATCAGTACAACCTCCTGCCTTTTCCATCGTCACGCTCAACTTATTAGTGAGCAGATGATAGATTGTAGAATAAAACTTGAGTTAGGGAATGTAAACAGAGAAGAGCATCATCCCTGTAGGAAATTGGTGTCCGTGCAGGGGAGTCAGGCAGGCCGTCCCGGCTTCCGGGCGAAACCGGGACAAGGCCAGCCTTAAACCGTTCAGCGTTCACTGCTTATTTCACAGCGATCTTGACCTTCTTGGGCTTGGACTCCTCCCGCTTGGGCAGGGTCACGCTAAGCAGCCCGTCCTTGTATTCGGCCGAGACCTTTTCGGGATCCACGCTGTCGGGTAGAGTGAAAGCACGTGCGAAACTCCCGTAGGAACGCTCGAGCCTGTGGTAACCATCTCGCTGATCTTCGCTTTCGGACTTCCTCTCCCCCTTCAGATAGAGAGTGCCGTCCTCTATGCTGATCTCCACCTCCTTGGGATCGAGGCCCGGAAGCTCGGCTTTCACAACCACACTGTCTTTATTTTCATAGACATCCACGGCGGGGGTCCAACGTCTGACAGGCCCGTTCCCCCAAATCCGCTCCAAGGCCTCATCAAAGCCCTGGAACAGATTGCCCGGGCCCGTGATAGCCGTGTTCAAAGGTTCCCATCTTACTAGTGTCATCTTACACCTCCAATGATTTCTTAACTACCTTAGTTAGATGCAATAATAAGATATGCGTTACTTATTGTCAAGATATTTTCTTGGCAGTCTAACAAGCTAATAAACAAAGACTTAATTGCCGCACCAAGTTCTCTTACTAAGAATTCAGTTAGTGCAGCAGCGTGTCTGAATCGAATTCCAAACCTCCTGAGGTAGCACCTCATTAGGTTATAATGCGCCCTTGGGTTTCCCCCACAAGCCTGTCTGCTTTGGCGTTTGCAGGGGAGACCGGGTACCCTTTCAACGAAAGTGGCAAAACTCGTCCTATCGCCTTGGGCGGAATTGAAAGCCGGCCCGAAGGAGGCCCTTTGAAGAGAAAGATGGCAAAGGCCAAAAGGTACACCGATAAACAAGCCAGGGCGGGGTTGAAGGCGGCTCTTCCCGAGATCGAGACTTGGCCGAACCAGTATCCGGACTACGAGATTACGATCACCATTCCGGAATACACATCTGTGTGTCCCAAGACGGGGCTGCCGGACTTCGGCACTCTTACGATAAACTATGTACCCGACAAAAAGTGTCTAGAGTTGAAGTCGTTGAAGGAATACATATTGTCGTACCGCAATCTGGGGATTTTTTACGAGAATGCCGTAAATCGCGTACTCCGCGACATGGTTGCGGCCTGCCAGCCCAAGCGGGCGGTGGTGCGCGGGGATTTCACGTCGCGTGGTG
>JAPUME010000275.1 GCA_027294185.1 Acidobacteriota bacterium
CGTCGCTTATCCGGGTCGTCTTCCGGGTAGCCCGTGACCAACTCATCCTTCAATGCGCGGATGCGATGGTGGCTGTCGATCTTTGAACGCTTGGTGGTATCCATGGCGTCGTGAAGAGCTTCGCCCACTTTGCCTTTAATCTCCTGGAACAGGGCTTCATCGAAGGGAGGCGGCGTGACCTCGATCTTCTTGATCCCGAGTTTTTCCGACAACTCCCGAATGAGAACGATAATTTTCTTGATCTCCCCGTGAGCGTGTTGCAGAGCGTCGTTGACTGCTTCCTCCGACACTCCCTTCGCATTCGCTTCGACCATCGCAATGGCGTCTTCACTGGCGGCGACGATCATGTCGAGCAGGCTCTCGCGTCGCTCGCTGTAGGTGGGATTCGTCACCAGTCGGCCGTTAATCAATCCTACGCGGACGGCAGCCAGCGGTGTGTGAAACGGAATGTCGGAGAGAAACAGCGCCGCCGCGCCGGCCGTCACACCGATGACGTCGGGGTCGTTGTTCTCGTCGGCGGAAAGCACCATGTCGATTATCTGAATCTGGTCCTTGTAACCGTCGGGGAACATCGGGCGAACCGGCCGGTCAATGAGCCGGCAGGTGATGATCTCTTTTTCGCTGGGGCGCCCCTCGCGCTTAAAGAAGCCGCCGGGGATGCGTCCCACAGAGTACTGGTATTCACGGTAATCCACTGTAAGGGGAAAAAAGTCGATCCCCTCGCGGGGCTCCGCACGGCAGGCGGTAGCCAAGACCGCCGAATCACCGTAACGCGCGTAAACAGAGCCGTTCGCCTGTTTCGCCAATTTGCCGACTTCCAGAGTCAGCGTACTTTCACCTAAGGGCATACTTACTTCGTAGGGCATTATTCCTCCGCAGCCTGTGCCCCAGGAGTTTTTCTCAGTAACCGGGGCACGGCAGACTTTCTCATATTTTTTGAAATGGAATCAGAGCGGCTCGGAGTGGCCCATTGGGAAACGGAATCAAAAGGCGGGAAACGATCCCCTTTCTCAAAAACAGAAAAGCGACCCTGCGCCCCTGGGGCGTGCAAGGCCGCTCTAAAATTGCCTCGATCGAACTTGGCGTTTTTTCCTAAACTGGATTCTGCTGCCTTAATCGTATCCGTAGACGAGTTACTTGCGAATGCCCAGTCTTTTAATCACCTCCTGATAGCGCCCTGAGTCCTGGCGCTTCAGGTAGTCCAGCAGGCGGCGGCGTTTTCCGACCATCTGCAAAAGTCCGCGTTGGGAAGAAAAATCCTTGCGGTGAACCTGAAGATGTTGGGTCATGTACTGAATTCGCTCCGACAGGATCGCCACTTGAACTTCCGGCGACCCGGTATCTTTCGGATGCACACGGAAACCTTCCACCAATCCGACCTTGGTTTCCTTGGTAAGGGGCATCCGCTCGTCTCTCCTCGCTTCTCTATCTTTTTTTCAATTCTCGAGGAGAATCATAGCACGAGTTTTGACAATTTGTAAACGCCGACTCCCTCTACCGCGGAGGGGAATCCCTCCTCTTACATTCACCAAGCCCCATCAGATCAGTAAGTTAGAACGAAAGAAGGTAGGAGAACTTCACGAAGAACTGGCGAGCGTCATGCATGAACCCCGAGGTACGTATGACTTCGTTTTCGGTGGGGGAAGTAAGCAGACTGATGTTTTGCATGTTTCCATTGTAGCCCACAAAGAGAGCGGTCCAGGGGTTCACCAAGTAGGTAAACAGAAAATCGGCGTTGAAATTCTTGCTCGTTTCGAGGCGAGTCAGCGCAGGATTTACCAGCACCGTGTCGTACTGCAGGATGACTCGAAGCGAGAATTCGCGGTTGAATTGCCAGTTCCATCGGGAACGGATAATGTGGTTGGTGAAGATGCTTTCCCCACCCTGAAGACTCTTTAGTTGAGACAGAATATAGGTATTGTCGTTGCGCAGGCGTGCGGTGGGCCGCAGGGTAACTCCGAAGTTGCCCCGAGTCGCCCTGGCAAGCACGGGTTCCTGGCCGTCCGGAGGAACGAAATTGATCTGCTTGCCAGAGGAGTATCGCCCGCTGAAGTTGACCTGAGGGATGTACTGGCTGCGAAAGAACACTGCTTTGGTTTGCTGCGTAAAATCCTGGTTTTCCGTCAAGGCGTCGAAATCTTCCGGCCGCAACCTTTCCCGCCCCGAGGTGACCCACAACCCGAAACTGGTCTGCCGAATGAACTCAAAAGACAGGAAGGGCGACACTCTCCAGTCCAGCCGGGTTCCGTTGTGGTCCCAGAGGTTGTCGGTGCTGATCGAAGGGCCCCAGGAGATCAGGTATTTCCCCTCAGGCCGAAACCGATACCTGACGCGATGCTCCATGCTACGAATATCTCTACGGCGCACAAAACCCGGCGCCGTCTTGAATCCGACGCCGATATCCTCGTACTCAAAATCATAGTTGAATTGTCTTCCCGTCCGCTCCAATTCAACAGCATAGGCGGGCCCGTCCTCGGTGAATCCATCCAGGTCCTGGGTGGAAGTGGTGACCGCTTGCATCGTGAGGTTCCAATTGGGGTTCAGCTTCAGGCGCGTGTCCACGCCTCCGACCCGGTTGTGGCTCCCTTCGAGCTCGCGGTCGGTAAAGAGGAATCCCACCGTGGACTCTTTAAAAATATCCCGATAGACGCGTACGACGGCGAATTTCGCCCGGGTATTGTGTAGAGGGTCGCCAGGCAATACGGCTCTGCCGGGCGATTGGTCATCCGCCACCAGGGCCCCGATGGCATAGGGCCCCTTCTTGCCTGTTAAACGCAGGCCGAACTGGGGATCGGCAATTCGCCGGCTGAAGAACAGATTGATCGGAGTTTGGAAAAAGTCGTTATTCTCCAGGAAAAATGGCCGCCTCTCTGGGAAGCGGACTTCAAAGCGCCGGTTGACCGTCACCTGCGGATTGTCGGACTCCACCTGGCTGAAATCCGGATTGACGGCAACATCGAGCGCAAAACTGTCACTGAGCACGAACTTCGCATCCAACCCCACGTCCGGCTCGGCATTATCGGTCACAAAACGGGGAAAATTATCATCCCTTGTATCCAGGCCGCGAAAAGACCGGAAGAACCCGAA
>JAPUME010000276.1 GCA_027294185.1 Acidobacteriota bacterium
GTGCCGGAAAGGGTATAGCAAGAACGAAGCGGTCCCATAGAAGTAACATACTTCCCTCGCCCCGGGCGTGACCCGGAGCGGGGGAGTTTTGTGCCTCGGTTCGGCTCAGCATGAAGCAGCCTGTCTGATTTAGAACGATTCCCTCCCCTTAAAAGTTTGAACCTTAGAAGAGAAAGAGAGGAAACAATGGCATCCGTGTCAACCAAACCGGTCACCTGGGGAATCCTCAGCACGGCGAAGATCGGCCGCAAGAAGGTCATCCCTGCGATGAAGCAGGGGAAACTCTGTCGCATCCGAGCCATTGCCTCACGCGATGAGGCCGGAGCACGGCAAGTGGCCGACGAGCTGGGGATCCCCAAGGCCTACGGGTCCTATGAAGAGCTGCTCGCCGACCCGGAAATCGAGGCGGTCTATAATCCCCTACCCAATCATCTGCACGTGCCCTGGTCGATCAAGGCAGCCGAGGCCGGCAAGCACGTTCTGTGCGAGAAACCGATCTCCCTCACCGCCGCCGAGGCACAAACGCTCCTCGAGGTGCGCGACCGCACTGGAGTCCTGATTACGGAAGCCTTCATGGTCCGGAGTCACCCGCAATGGTTGCGTCCCCGTGAGCTCGTCCGCCAGGGACGAATCGGGAAGCTGCGCGCCATCCAGGGAGCCTTCAGCTACTCGAACACGGATCCCAAGAATATCCGCAACCAGGCTGACATCGGAGGCGGCGGCATCTACGACATCGGCTGCTACCCGATTGTGATCTCACGCTTCCTGTTCGAGGCCGAGCCCACGCGGGTGGTGGGCCTGATCGAACGTGATCCCGAGATGAAGGTCGACCGGCTGACCAGTGCCCTGCTCGATTTCCCCGAAGGCCAGGCCAGCTTCGTCTGCTCGACGCAGATGGTCTCCTACCAGCGAATCCAGGTCTTCGGCACCAAGGGACGGATTGAAATCGAGATACCCTTCAATTCTCCGCCCGATAAGCCCTGCCGCATTTTTGTCGATGACGGCAGCCAGCTCGCCGACGCATCAGCGCAGGCTGAGACCTTTGAGGTGGTCGATCAGTACACGATTCAAGGGGAGCTGTTTTCGGAAGCGGTTCGCTCAGGGAAGCCCGTCGAGTTTCCTCTGGAGGACGCCGTCAAGAACATGCGCGCGATCGACGCGCTGTTTCTTTCCGCCGAGACCGGCAAGTGGGAAAAGGTGTAGCCGACGTTCCTAGCCTGGGTTGCCGCCGGCAAGATCCATCTGTCGGACCGGTAGCGCGGAACCCGCTGTTCAGGTTCCGCGTCCATCCTCCATCCGCGACCCGACCGCAGAACCACAAACCGGGTTCTGCGCTACCCGCTGTTCCCCGGAAAGATAGAGCATTCCCGCTTTACAACCACTGTTGGCGGTTTGAATAAAAATTCACCGGGCGGTCGGGATGTTTGCGCTTAAACTCCTTGAAGCGGCGGAGTGTTCTCTTGTAACGCCGGTCGGAGGTCTTGAGTTTTTTGTGCGGCATCACGATCAGGGCTTTCTCCACCTCCCACACCTGGCGACGTGAAAGCCTCCAGTCGCACTTCACAAGATCGTTCAGGTTCCCCACGCCATAGCCGTTGATTCTTCCCGAGCCGTCCACATAAGTATCGATGTAGCTCATCACCAGATCGCGCACCGAGCGAAAGACCGGTTTCCGCCCGTGTAACCCGAAGTCGCGCGAGCGGCCCACCGCCCCGTATCGCCCCTTCTTACGAAACAAGAACAACACGTGGTCCAGATCGTCCACCGACTCCAGGCTCAGCATCAGCGGCGGGTAGCCGTGTTGCTCCAATATAGTTGCGGCGCCAAGGGCCGCTTCCAGGCAATGGACCGTGGCGTGGCGGACCACACCTCGGAGCGTCCTGAGCGTCTCCTTCTTTTCCTGGTTATAAGGCAGCGAGCTGAGGTATCGCTGCACCTGAAGCGGTGTCCGGCAGCTTTGAATCAACGCCCATTCTTTGCGTGTAAACTCCGAGCGGGTCGGTTTGGCGGGAACCTTCGCCGTCTTCTTTATCCGGTTTGTGCGGCGCTTGCTCAATTGAACTCCCCCCTACTCACCGCCCCCGTGTCCAATCTATAATAATAGATGAAGCATCATCATCGTGCAGCGTGCATCCTAACCCAGGAAGCCCGCTTGGGGAGCCGCGAAGTTGCAGGCAAATAAATCCACTGGGGACAACTCCGGCGTCGCCGAGGGAGTGCTGGAGGTCGCCCGGGAACTTCTAAGGGAGTTGGGCTCGGAGCGCGCCCTCAGGAATCTCTCTCTCGGAGCTTCCCTGGAACGTGGATTGGGACTGGGAAGCCTGGAGCGCGTCGAGCTGGTCTCCCGGATTGAGGCAGCCTTCTCCGTCTCTCTGCCGGAGGGGGCCGCCGCCGAGGCCGAAACCCTGAACGACCTCATCGCTGCCACCGAGCGCCGTTCACCGCAGGCCTCGCGGGAACTACGACCGGCATCGCCTCACTCCACAGCCCCGCGCGCGCCGACTCAATCTGAAACCTGGGGAGTCGCCGAAGGATCGACAACCTTGAACGAAGCCCTGCTTCGCCACGCGGAAGCCTCGCCGGAGGGTTCCCACATCTTCTTGAGGAATGAGGATGATTCCATCCGCACAATCACCTACGGCGATCTCCTCAGGCATGCGACGACGGTGGCTCGCGCGCTCAGGCAACGGGGGCTGGGACGCGGCCAAAGCGTGGCCCTGATGCTCCCCACTTCAGAGGATTTTTTCACCTGCTTTATGGGAATCCTGCTGGCAGGCGGCGTTCCGGTTCCGCTCTACCCTCCCTTCCGCGCCGACCAGATT
>JAPUME010000277.1 GCA_027294185.1 Acidobacteriota bacterium
AGGAGCCGAAGAAGGTCCGGGAGGACGTCGCCGCGTAGTCCGCACGGACCTCAAGAGCGGTGAGGTTACAGTCCTCACGGAGCGCTTCGAAGGCAAGCGTTACAACAGCCCCAACGATCTGACCATCGATTCCAAGGGAAGAATCTACTTTACCGATCCGCGCTATGGGGACCGCTCCGATTTGGAAATGGACGTGGAAGCCGTCTATCGTCTGGACCCCGAAGGGCGCCTGGACCCCGACAGAAAGGTGACGCGGGTGCTCACCCAGCCTGCCGTCCAGAAGCCGAACGGCATTGCCGTCAGCCCCGACGACAAGACGCTCTACGTCGTGGATTCGAACCCCGTCGCCGGGGGAAACCGCAGGATTTGGGCCTTCGACGTGGATTCCGACGGGAAGCTGGGAGGCCAACGGCTGGTGTACGATTTCTCACCGGGCCGCGGCGGGGACGGCTTACGCCTGGATGTGAAGGGGAATCTGTGGATCGCGGGAGGCGTCAACGTACCGCGCCACCCGCATGAAACCACGGACGTGCCGGCCGGGGTTTACGTGGTCTCCCCAACAGGGGACCTTCTCGGACGGATTCCCATCCCCGAAGACCTGACCACCAATCTCGCCTTCGGCGGCCCCGATAAGAAGACTCTCTACGTTACGGCAGGCAAGACGCTCTTCACCCTGCGCACTTCCGTTTCCGGATTCACGATCTATCCACCGCTCCAGGGCTGAGGGTCGATGATCTGCTCCAGGGTTGCAACCGGCGCCAGGCTAACCTATGAATAACCCTTCTCCGGAGGCGACAGCAAATCTGATGAAACTCTCCGCAATTCTTCTCGGTATCGTTTTCACACTGGCATCCTGCAGCACACAGGAGGACATTCGGTTGGAAGCGCAGGAATTTATTGACCAGTACACGGAAACCTTCAAGGACCTCTCCTACGGCGCCGCGCGGGCGGAATGGAGATCGAACACCCACATCGTCGCCGGGGATGACTCGAACGCCCAGGCTACCCGTAGAGCCCGGGAAGCTCTAGCGGCCTTCACCGGCAGTGTGGAGACGATCGCTCAGGCCCGCAGCCTGCTGGAGAATCAGGACCAGCTTCTCGGGAAACAGAAAAAGCAGCTCCGGTCCATTCTTTTCCTGGCCGCCGACAGCCCCCAGACGGTCCCCGATCTGGTGAAGCAGAGAATCGCCAAAGAGACTGAGCAAGTGGAGAAGCTCTACGGTTTTAATTTCAAGGTGGACGGGCGCACGCTAACCACAAACGAAATCGATCGCATTCTCCGCACCTCCTCCAACCTGACCCAACGGCAAAAAGTCTGGGAGGCCTCCAAGGAAGTGGGCAAGGAACTCAAGGAGGGGTTGGAGAATGTGCGTGACCTCAGGAATCGCACCGTGCAGGCTCTCGACTACCATTCCTACTTCAGTTATCAGGTATCGGAATACGACATGACGGTGAAAGAGATGATGGCGCTCATGGACAAGTTCAACCGTGAGCTGCGTCCCCTTTACCGCGAGCTCCACACCTGGGCCCGCTACCGGCTGGCGAAGAAGTACGGTAAGCCGGTTCCCGACAGCATTCCCGCCCACTGGCTGCCGAACCGCTGGGGGCAGGACTGGGGCGCCCTGGTCCGTGTGAAAGGGCTGGATTTGAACGCGGCGCTCGAGAACAAGAGTCCGGAATGGATGATCCGGCAGGCAGAGAAATTCTACGTCAGCCTGGGGTTCGAGGAGTTGCCGGAAAGTTTCTGGAAGCAATCCTCACTTTATCCTCTTCCCAAAGACGCCTCCTACAAGAAGAACAATCATGCCTCTGCCTGGCACATGGACCTGGAAGACGATATTCGCTGCCTGATGAGCGTGGAAAACAATGCCGACTGGTACGAAACGGTCCACCACGAGCTGGGGCATATCTACTATTACCGATCCTATACGCGGCCCGAGGTGCCCCCGCTTCTACGCGAAGGCGCGAATCGCGCCTTCCACGAGGCAATCGGGAGCCTGATGGGACTGGCTGCGACTCAGAAGGCTTTTCTTGCAGGACAGGAGATGGTGCCGAAAAACGCGCGGGTCGATCAAATTCAGGCTCTGCTGAAGGAGGCTCTCAGTTCTGTCGTCTTCATTCCCTTTTCAGCGGGAACCATGTCCCGGTTCGAACATGATCTCTACGAGAAGAATCTACCGGCCGATCAGTTCAATCAGCGCTGGTGGGAGCTGGTGCGAAAATACCAGGGAATCGAGCCACCCACGGCCCGTGGGGAGGAGTACTGCGATGCGGCCTCCAAGACCCACATCAGCGACGACGCGGCACAGTATTACGACTACACGCTTTCCTATATTCTCCTCTACCAGCTCCACGACACGATCGCGAACAACATCCTGAAACAAGACCCGCACGACACGAACTATTGGGGAAACCGTCAGGTGGGAATATTTCTGGACCAGCTCATGCGCCCCGGGTCAACCGGCGACTGGAGACAACTGATCCGCGAAATCACCGGGGATGACCTGAGCGCTCAGGCCATGCTCACCTACTACGCTCCCCTGATGGATTATCTGAAAAAGGTAAACAGGGGACGGAAGCATACGCTGCCCGAATTGTAAGATTCACGATCCAATCCGCTGCCGGGGGGGCGAAGCAGATCTCCCTTGACGTAAACAAGACCCTGCCTAGGCGGCAAGCTCACCGAAGGCGGCCCGAGCCGCCTCGAGGGTTTGTTGAATTTCCGGCTCACCATGGGCCAACGATACAAAAGCCAACTCAAACTGCGAAGGGGCCAAGTAAACTCCCCGCGAGAGCATGGAGCGGAAGTAACGGGCGAAGGCTTCGGGATCCGACCGTTTGGCAGAAGCGTAATCTCGTACCGGGTCGGCAGT
>JAPUME010000278.1 GCA_027294185.1 Acidobacteriota bacterium
GGCGACGGCCCAACGGGCCGGTTCCAGCAAGGGAGGGGCTCTCTACTATTTCCCGAAAAAAGAAGACCTGATGGTGGGGATTCTGGAGTGGGTCTTGAATCAGGTGGGAAAGAACCTGGATGAGGCTGTGGCCGCACAATCGAACCCGCGGGCAAAGCTGGCCGCCGAGCTGGAGCTGCTGTTTCACAGCGCAGAACTGAATCGAAAGTTCTATTCCGTTTTTCTCGATTACCTGAGCGCGGGGTCGCGGAACAAGACGTTCACCAAGCTTTTGGAACAATTCTACCGGAAATGTCATGAGCGAGATCGCAAGATTATCGAGGACGGCATCCAGCAGCGCCAGTTTCGCAACGTAAATCCCGACGATGCCGCCAACTTGTTTCGCGCCGTCGTCGACGGACTCTGCATTCAGTGGCTCATGGCAAAAACCGGCACACCCATCGAACCTTTCCACCAGCAATGCAGGGCAGCTCTGGGTTCTTACCTGATCCGATAAGGCAGGCCGGAGGGAAATCCAATCTTCTGATTTCCATCCACAAAGCCATTCTGGAATGCTATCGACAGCAGCCAATCTCGTTTACGTTGCGCTCCTGGTAGTCGTCGTTCCGGTTGTTTCAGCCCAGAACGCTCGAATCCTCAGGCGGCACCCCATCCCCCGACGCCAACTCTACCTTTCGGCGCTCCTTTCCCAATGGATTCTGGGATTGGCGGGAATCGGTGTTGCGGCCCTGCGCTATGAGAACTTTTCCTCGCTCGGCTTCCGGAATCTCTCTCCGGGGTTGTTTTTCGGAGTTACGGGCGGCCTTGCAATGGCATCCCTGGGAGCCCTGACGGTTTTCGTCACCCTCCACGTGTCCGGAATTTGGAAACAGGAAAGCGAGGTGGTTCGCCAACTTCTCCCGGAAAGCGGGAAGGAAAAGCTCGCGGCGATCCTGCTTCTGGCGCCCACGGCGGCCCTGTGTGAGGAGTTCATTTACCGGGGCTACCTTCTAAGGTTCCTGCTCGAAGGGACGGATTCAGATAGTGCCGCCTGGCTGCTCAGCTCCGTTATATTCGGCCTGGCCCATAGCTACCAGGGCCTCAGCGGAGTCCTGCGGGCATCTCTACTCGGCGCGTTGCTCGCCTTTCCGGTCCTGCATTACGGCAGCCTCTACCCTTCGATGATTGTCCACTTCGCCATAGACGCCGTGGCTCTGGTGTGGGTGGGACCCCGATTCTGGAAATCTCGGAGCGCGACGGAAAGCTCACTCGCAGCAGATTCGGCAAAGGATGCTAAACTGTCCACGTCCGACAACCCCGACCCGTCATGAATAAATACCGCAAGGATTTTGCCGATTTCGGCGAGACGACTTTCCTCGACTGCGCCACCCAGGGGCCCTTCCCTCTGAAGACGGCCCAGCGGGTTCGCGAAGCCATCGAGTTGAAGTGCCATCCCTATCGACTGGAAAGCCAGGAATACTTTGCCCTTCCTCGTAGAGTGCGGACCCTCCTGGCGCGGCTGATTGGCGCCCAACCGGAGGAAATCGCGCTCACCAACAGCGCGACCCACGGGCTGAGCGTTGTCGCCAATGGGCTGGATCTTGGGCCAGGGGATGAAGTGGTCACTACTGCGGTGAATTTTCCGGCCAACCTGCTACCCTGGCTGCACCTGCGAAAGCGCGGGGTAGAAGTGAAGATTTTGAACCCTGAGCGCGGCTTCCCAACTCCCGAGGAAGTCGCGGCGGCGCTGACATCCCGCACCCGGGTCGTGGCTCTCGACTATGTGAGCTTTCGGAACGGTTGCAAGATCGATATTGAGGCCATCAGCGAAGCGCGAGCCGGGCGCGACACGCTTCTGGTGGTGGATGCCACCCAGGCGGTCGGGGCCCTTCCGATCAAGGTTGATTCCTTCCCTGTCGATGCCTTTGCCTGCGGCGGGTACAAATGGTTGCTGGGCCCCTACGGTACGGGGTTTGCTTTTCTTCGCCGAAGGTTCCAGGACCGCCTGAGTCCAACCGTGCTGAACTGGATGAGCGTTGAAGGCGCTTCGAAGTTCCACAAGTTGCCGGGGGAAGACTTCACACCGGCCCGCGATGCCAGCAGATTTGACGTGCCCGAGACCGCGAACTTCCTTAACCTTTATGCGCTGGAATCGTCGCTCGAATTCCTGCATCGCGTCGGAGTGGAGAATATCATGCGGCACTGCTTCGGATTGCTGGGCCGGCTGAGAGAAGCCCTGGCTTCACGAGGCTTTCAACTCAACGCCTCCGCCGAACCCGCCCACCGTTCGACGATTCTGACTTTCCGCGCCTCCTCGGAAGAAGATACGGCGCGAATGCATCGAAAACTGAACGATCAGCAGGTCATCGTCGGCCTGCGGGAGGGGTGGATCCGCGTCTCGCCGCATCTCTACAACTCCGAGGAAGACATGGATCGGCTGATCGATGCGCTGTAGCCCGGCGAATTCTTGCGTTGTAGCGTTATGGCTTTGCTGCGGAAGATTTCCCTGATTCCAAACCGTGACCTCCATCTCAATTCCCTATGAATCACAAAAAGGAGAACCAACCGATGATTCGTGTAACTGTGCTGTATCCCAACACCGAAGGCTCGAAGTTCGATCTGAAGTACTACATTGAGAAACATATGGCGCTGGTGAAGGCCCGACTGGATCAGCACGGCCTGGTCCGGATTGAAGTGGACAAAGGTATTGGCGGAGCCGACCGAACCCCTGCCCCTTTCGTTTGTATCGGGCACTTGTACTTCAATTCCGTGCAGGATGTTCAAAAAGGACTGGAAGCCCACGGGCCGGAACTGGTAAGCGACGTTCCCAATTACACTGACATCGAGCCTCAGATTCAGATTAGCGAAATCGTGAGTGCTTAGCTATCTTTCAGCGCCCTCGGGAGACAGAAACTCCGAGGCTGGCAATCTCCGCTCGTCAGCCGGCGATCCATTCCCGTGATGAAAGAAATAAAGTTTCGCCCTTACCGCGAATCCGACCTCCCCTTGCTGCATCAAATGGATTGTTCCTGTTTTCCGCCGGGAATCGCCTACTCCCTTGAGGAATTGGGGGCATTCATACGCCATCCCGGGGCGTTCACCCTGGTAGCCGAAATTCGAGGAGAGATGATCGGGTTTATCGTCGCCCATCGTGAAAAGGAGCACCTGGGACACATCGTTACACTCGACATTCCGGCCGAATGGCGGCGGCGCCAAATCGGCACGCTGTTGATGAATAAGGCCGAGGAATGGCTGAAGCGGAATTCCTGCCGAATGGTTTATCTCGAAGCGGCAGTAGACAACCATCCCGCCATTCGTTTCTATGAGAAGCACGGCTACCAAAGCCGCCAACGATTGGAGGGATACTATAGTGATGGGACAACGGCTCTGATCCTGGCTAAAACGCTGTAGGCGCTCTCGCCTAAATCCCGAAATCGTAGTATCTTAAGAGTTTGGCACCCCCCTTGAGGCGATGGAACTCTCCCGATGCGGGAGACGTCATAGTAAGTAATTCTCCATGAGGAGCTAATCCGGAAAAAGTGATTAATCCTTTGCCTTCAAAAAGAATTCCTGCACGAGGCGCGATCCTGAATCTTGCTCTGTTCTTGATACTTTCTGTCCTTCCCTTCGGCCTTCAAGCCCAGGGAAACCGGGCGCCCCCGGTGCGATTCACGGAAGTGCAGGAGCGCCAGGTTCAGAGAAGTGTAAGCCTGCCCGGGACCGTCGAGGCGTTTACTTCGAGCCTTGTGGCCAGCGAGATCGCAGGCAAGGTGGTCGAGTATCCTGTTAAGGAAGGCGACGCGGTCCGGAAGGGCCAGGTGTTGGCTCGCTTGAACACCACGACGCTCGAACATCAGCTCAAGGCCCTGGAAGCCGAGCACCGCGAAGCCGGGGCACGGTTGAAACTGGCCGAGGCCAACCTGAAGCGAGCCAGAAATCTTTTTGAATCCGAAATTATCTCCGAGCAACAGCTCGATAACTCCCTGGCCGAATCCAATGCATGGATGGGCCGCTTCGAAAAGCTCGAGGCCGACATCGGCCGGCTCAAAAACGACATCCAAGAAGCCAGCATTCGCGCGCCGTTCAGCGGACGCGTGGTCAGCGAACAGACCCAGATCGGGGAATGGATTTCCGAAGGCGGCCCCGTAGTTGAAATGGTGGCTCTGGACCCTCTGGAAGTGAAGGTGGACGTGCCGGAACGCTACTACCGAAACCTTCGGATTGGCACCCGGGCCCAGGTCCGCTTTGAATCTCTGCCCGGTGTTGAAATCACGGGGCGGGTAACGGCCATCATTCCGCAGGCCGATGTGGATGCGCGAACCTACCCGGTGAAGGTACGCATTCGAAACCGCGGAGCCCGCGTCGGGGTCGGCATGCTGGCCACCGTCTCCTTCCCTGCGGGAGACACCTACACGGCCACCCTGGTACCGAAGGATGCTCTCACCACGCGCGGCCCACAGAAGTTCATCTATCGGATCAACGGCCAGAGCACGGTAGAGCGGGTGTCTGTGGAGATCGGAGTGGGCGTGGGAGAATGGATCGAAGTTCGGGGAGGCGATATCCGGCCCGGACAACGCGTGATCACGCGAGGGAATGAAAGGCTCGTCCCCGGCCAGCCCGTTCAGGCTCAACCTCTGGAGTACGCGCTTCCATGAAAATCGTTGCATCGGCCATTCGCTTTCCGGTCACCACCGCAGTCGGTGTAATCCTTCTCGTGCTTTTTGGATTCATCTCGCTTTTTCGCATCCCCGTTCAACTGACACCCAGCCTGGATGAACCAGAGGTCATGGTCCGGACTCTATGGGGGGGAGCCAGCCCTCAGGAAATAGAACGGGAAATCATCGAGGAGCAGGAGGAACAACTGAAAGGATTGGAAGGGCTGCGAGAAATGCAGAGCCAAAGCGCCGAAAGCATGGGAACGATCGAGCTCACCTTTCAAACCGGCACGAATATGGACACCGCGCTCCTGCAGGTTTCCAATTTCCTCGAACAGGTCCCCCGCTACCCGGACGACGCCGACAAGCCCTTGATCCGGAGCGGAAGCCCGTTCGCCGATTTTATCGCCTGGTTCGTCTTTTCCGCTCGGCCTGAGGGAAAATTCAAAGGGGACATCGCTACCCTGTACGATTTTGTGGACAACTCGGTAAAACCGC
>JAPUME010000279.1 GCA_027294185.1 Acidobacteriota bacterium
AACTCACCGCGCTCGAAGATGAAGCGGATGATTTCCTGACTCAACATCGGACACAGGACCATCCAGGGAGCCACTGCCATCAAGGTGAGCTCCAGGGTGTGACGAAACGTTCGCCGCTCCTCCTCGGCGCTTCGGGTTGCCGCCGCTACGGAAAGCGACCCCAGGACCGCCGTACCGAGACTCCCCACCAGCAACTCGGAAAGGGTCGAAAGAATTTTGAATCCATAGTTCAATGCGGTGAGAGACCCTGCCGGCAGGAAGGAAGCGATCACGCGCTCCACCAACACAAGCCCCTGCCAGGTTCCTGCAGAAGCCAACTGTGCCCCCGTTGCCCCGCGCAGGTGACGGAAAGCCTCTTCCCCGCCCCTGGGTGTGGGCAGGTAACGAACCCGGAAGGAGGCGAATAACTGTATCGACAATGCGGTGACCTGGACGAGGTAACCTGCCAGGTATCCAATAACGATGCTGTAGCCTCCGTAGGAAGCAAAAGTGAGCCAGATGGATGCAACCACCGTGACGTTGCGGAACAGTCCTGCCGCCGAGGCCACCGCAAAACGCTGCTGGGAGAAAAGAAAAGACCGCAGAACTTCCCCGAATCCCGCCGGAACCACGATCAGGAAAAGCCAGACGCCCCACTGGGCGGCCTGTTCCTTTTGTGCCGGAGAGAGACCGGGAGCGATGAGTCGAACCAGGTGAGGAGTGGCAACTGCACCGATCAAAGCTACACCAAGCGCTCCCCCTAAAACCACTTTCACAACATAGGTGAAGCCTCCCCAGAGTTTTTCCTCTCCCTGCGTTTTCAGAGAGGAAAAGAACGGCACCAGGGAAAATTGTCCGGTCGAGTAGATCAGGTTGGCCAGAATGTAGGGAAGCGTAAAGGCGACGTAAAAGGCGTCGGAGCTTTCCGAGAGGCCGAGCTTCGCTGCAATGCTGGTCTCAACGACAATGCCCATCAGGCTGCCGAGCAGTGAAAACGTGGCGACCGGGGTGAAGTTCCGTAGGATTTGGTACTTACTCTGCACGGGCGACTCCGCCTGAGGAAGCCGATGATTCCTTCCCCGATTGAGGGGAAGAGGCTTTCTCGATTTCCGCCGCTACGAAGGGCACGGTGGTAAGAAAAAGAAACAGCATGAGAACTTCTGAAGAGCCGAAGCTGAACTCGAACATTCCCTGCACCAGCAGGGCCAGCCATGCGGCGAGCGCACCTTCCGCAATGTAATCCGAATCGCCCAGCCGGCGACGCAAGCCCAGGAAGTGCCGGCCCCACAGGGCCATCAGCCATAGCCATGCACCCAGGCATAGCAGACCTCGCTCGGCCGCCAGTTGCAGCGGATTGTTATGGAGGTGGCCGTGGTAGCCCTCGATGGGTGTCACTCCTGCGGGCAGATATTCCTCGTAAACTTCATTGACCCGGTTTGGGCCGACGCCGAGCCCCGGATGGCGGCGCATCATGTTCCAACCCACCCGAAACATTTCATAGCGGATGGCGATGGAAGGGTCGGAGCTGGGATGGAGAATCGAGGTCACCCGGTCCCGCACCAGAGACGGCGCGACGAGCCAGGTTCCGAGCGCCAGGACGGGAATTCCCCACAGAAGCCGGGGCCGCTTCAGGGTGAGGAGCAGACACACCGCCGCCGCCGACCCGATCCAGGCCCCGCGTGTGAAGCTTAGTATCAACGAAACACCAACCAAACCCACCAACGCGATCCATTTCACTTTGGGTCGCCACAGGCAGAAGGCCCCAAGCATCGCCAGAACCAGCATCTGTTGGCCGGAGAAATCCATCCAGTGACCCATGAATCCCGTCGCCCGCGTATAGGTCATCGTGAAATAGAAGTCTTCCGGTGCAAGCGTTCTCGCCTGGAGATACTGACGAAACACTTGTCCGGCCGCAACCAGGCCCACGAAGCCCGCTTCGAGAAAGAGCCCCTTCAACAGAAACTGCAGGTGCGGCAGCGACACGATCAGATTTGCCGTGAGAAGGATGATGACGAACAGAACCAGCTTGCGGACGGCAAAGACTCCGGCTCCGATATTGGCCGACAACAATACGGATAGGATCGTGGTCAGGCAAAACAGCAGCAGGGGAAGGCGGATGGGCGGAAACCGCAGCGAAGGCTTGTTACGCCACAGGTGCGCGAGGAAAAGGAGTGATGCCAGTGTCAGCGTGGCTTGAGAAACTGCAATGGAAAACAGAAAGGAGAGGACCGAAAGGCTGAAAGCCAACGAAGCGTAACGGGCGAGCGGAGGTTCCGGGAGCGCCCGTGTGACGGAGAAATGAATCGCCTGAAAATTCAACGGCTAAGAATACACCGGAACCGTGGTCGATCTCACTATTGAATATCGGAATATCGAAGATCAGTTTGGGAGTTGCTGTTGTGCCTGAGCGTTCTTGGCCGTCTTGCGCGAGGGGGTCGGTTTATTGGAGTGTGTGGCGTTCTCTTCGAGGGCCAGTTCCAGCACATCTTCAATTTTCTTGACAAAGTGCAGTTTCACATCTCCCAGAAGCTCTTCGGAGAGGTCCTGGCGGACGTTTGGCTCGTTCTCGCCCGGGAGGATGATGTGCTCCACGTGGGCTCGTTTGGCGGCCAGGATTTTTTCCTTGAGCCCTCCGACGGGCAGCACCATGCCGCTCAGAGTGATTTCACCCGTCATGGCCCAGCGGGGCCGAGTCGAGCGGCCGGTCAGGGCCGACACCAACGAGGTGACCATGGTTACGCCCGCCGAGGGGCCGTCCTTCGGGATGGCGCCGGCCGGGACGTGAACGTGCACGTCGCTCTTGGCGAAGAAATCGGTGTCGATCTTGTAATCGCTTGCGTGGGACCGCACCCAGGTCAGCGCCGCCTGCATGGACTCCTGCATGACGGGGCCAACCTGTCCGGTCATATTGAAGTTCTTGCCGCCCTTCATGAGGTTGGCTTCGACGAAGAGCACGTCACCGCCGGTCGGAGTCCAGGCCAGACCGACCGCCACTCCGGGCTTGCGCGTCCGGTCGACGACTTCGGTTTCCTGCCGAAAACGGGGCACGCCCAGAAATTCTTCCACTTGTTTGGAACCGAGCGTCAGCTTTTCTGTGGACCCTTCCGCCACTTTACGAGCCTGCTTGCGGCAGAGCGTGGCGATCTCGCGTTCCAGGTTGCGCACTCCGGCTTCCCTCGTGTGGTGGCGAATCACATGGGCCAGACCCTCATCGGCAAATTCGATCTGGTCAGGATGCTTGATTCCATGCGCTTCGGTCTGCTTGGGGATCAGGTAACGAGTGGCAATGTGGAGCTTCTCCTGTTCCGTGTAGCCTTGAAGCTCCAGCACCTCCATGCGGTCGAGCAGGGCGGGCGGAATCGTATCCAGCACGTTCGCGGTGCAAATGAAAAGAACCGAGGAGAGGTCAAACGGCACGTCGAGGTAGTTGTCGCGGAAGGTGGAATTCTGCTCGGGGTCGAGAACCTCGAGCAGCGCGGACGAAGGGTCGCCGCGGAAGTCCCGGCCCACCTTGTCCACCTCGTCGAGCATGAAGATAGGGTCCCGCGTCTCGGCGCGCCGGATTCCCTGAATGATCTGGCCGGGCAGGGCGCCGATGTAGGTGCGGCGGTGGCCGCGGATTTCAGCCTCGTCGTGAATTCCGCCCAGAGAGATGCGGGCGAACTTCCGGTCGAGGGCGCGCGCGATGGATTTTCCCAGCGACGTTTTACCCACACCCGGAGGCCCTACGAAGCAGAGAATGGGTCCCTTCAGGGTGGATTTGAGCTTTAAGACCGCCAAGTATTCAAGGATACGCTCCTTGATCTTTTCCAGGTCCCAGTGGTCCTCGTCGAGAATCTGTTTCGCCTTGGCCAGGTCCACCTTGAGTTCGCTGACCTTGTTCCAGGGCAGCGTCACCACCCAATCCAGATAGGTGCGAGTGACGGTGTAGTCGGCGGCGGCGGGATTCATCTTGGCCAGACGCTTCAACTCCCGTTTGGCCTCGGTTTTGGCCTCCTTGTTCATGCCTGCGGCTTCGATCTTCTTGCGAAGCTCCTCGATCTCCTCCTGCTCGTCGGCTTCGCCCAGCTCCTTCTGGATGGCTTTCATCTGCTCACGCAGGAAGTATTCGCGCTGGCTCTGGGTCACCTGATCCTGCACGTCGGATTGAATCTTCGAGCGGAGCTGCTGAACTTCGAGCTCTCGGACCAGTTGGCGGTGCAGGCGGTCGATGCGGGCCTTCAGGTCCAGACTTTCGAGAAGCTCCTGTTTCTCGGAGGTTGACAGCGAAGGCAGATTTGCGGCGATAAAGTCCGAAAGCCGTCCCGGGTCGTCGATGTTCATGACCACGGTTTGCAGATCGTCGGAGAGAGTCGGGGAAAGACGGACAACCTCCTGGAAAACGGAGATCACACTGCGGACCAGCGCCTCGAAGTCGGGCTTTTCATCCGGGGGAACCACGTCATGCATTGCCCGCACGCGGGAGGTCAGGTAAGGCTCCGTCCGGATGACCTCTTCGAGGGAAATGCGATGCAGCCCTTCGACGAAAATGAACAAACTGTCATTGGGGAGCTTGATGACTTTGTGGACAAAAGCGGAGGTACCCACGCGAAACAGGTCTACCGGCTGCGGAGTGTCGATGCGCGGGTCCCGCTGGACGACGACACCGATCACTCTTTCTTCTTCCGGCAAATCGGCGATCAGGTTCAACGAGGCCGGTCGGCCCACCGTCAGAGGCAAAATGGCATTGGGGAAGAGCACCGTATCCCGCACGGGGAGAATCGGCAGCTCGGAAAGGTCCCCCGAGAGCTTGGCTTTTACGAGTGCGCTTTTTTCATTTTCCTGATCCATCTCTGTTTTCTAGCCTCCGAAACTGCATCACCGAGGGAGTGAATCTCCCCGCAAAACATCCATTATACCATTAAAGCGAGGAGCTTATCGGCAAGGCCCCAAGAGCGGCCTGAGAGGAGAGGAAAAGGGGCGATTTTCCTCAACACTGAGGAGCCCCCTGGCATCCAAGAATGCAGTAGGATGAGTCCTGCAGGGCATTGCAGAAGGCCCCGGACCTTGCATCAGGAGGAAGCGGTTACGGCGATATGAGAAAGAACTCCCTCTATTCCCGCATGTGCCTGGCTTCGGTCTTCGGAGCCGTTATGGGGTTGTCGGCGCCGAACGCAGGCTCTTTCCCCGGCTTCGTCAATCCACAGGACGAAATTGAGGAATTCGATGAGGTGCAGGATTTCGGCGGCTGGGCCGTGATTCTGCTCGATGAGGTCTTAAACGTTCCCAATCGGGCGGCGCGCGATCACCTGCTCCGGGCGGGGTTTGCGACCGGACCACGCATTCTCCCCCAGCTTGAAAAGGCTCTGGAAGACGACCGGACGGCGGAATTTGCCGCTCAATTGCTTGCTTTCATGGGAAATAATCGGGCGCTGCGTACGCTCCAGAAGTTGGTGGACGACCCTCGGGACCTGGGTTTGAAACGGTTTTTTTACGGGGCACTCGGAGAATTCAACACTCCCCGGACGCGACAGACCTTGCTGGATGTGGTGGGCCGGGCCGACGATGAGCCGGACCCTATAGTTACTGAGATGGCAATCCTCGCGCTCACTGTCCTTGCCGACCCTTCCCTGATTCCTCTCCTGGGGGAGGTCCGGGGCCGGACCCTCGACCCTGTCATTCGAGACGATATTGAGAATGCCATCGAAGTCATCCGATTCAGAGCGAACCACCTGGAAAAGATGCGGACCGAAGCAAAGGGTGATGTGACCGTCGCCCAGGCCCTGGAGGCCTACTTTATAGCCGACCTGGGCAGGGTAGAAGGTACGGAAGTGGAGGGGGATGCGACGGACCCTTCCTCTTCTCCGCTAAAGGTCGAGATCGAAGACCTTACCTTTGCCCCGAACTCTTCCCGGGCCCTGGCCCGCGTTCGGCTCAGCAATCCGGCTGCTGCGGCCATCTACGAGCTGGTGCTTCAGAAACGGGGACCCTCCTGGGTAGTGGCCAGCGTCTGGATGGTTTCTCTTCAGGAGAGTGAACGCATTTTCCAGCCGCCCTCCCCACCGCCTTCGGAATAGCCGGCACACCTCCCGCGCTTCATCGATAGGGTTCCTGTCGGACTCCCGACGGGTTGGCTCACCGGGCCGGGCTCCGGGACGTGTGCCCGAATCGGTAAACTCGCTGATCGAATATCTGTTGAAAGGGCCAGAAGCGCCCTTTCTGTGCTATCTTCGTGGAAATCAATAACAAGACTCTCGAAGGGGGAATCACATGGCGGAATTCCGACCTGAAGAGATGACCAGCCGGGTCGAACAGATCAACGGCAGACCGATCCGGATATCTTCCTACAAGCTCGGTCGAACCTATCATTGCAAGGCGGAAATTGATCTGCCCGGTGCGGGCGCGCGCATCGCGGAAGCCTCGGACCCCTCGCGGGAAACCGCCGAGAGCAAGGTCCTGGCGCAGGTTCAGGAGCGGGTCAAGACCTAAGTGTAGAATCCGAAAATGAGTTCAGGGGCGTGTGTCGACTTGTCTGCCGCAGTCCCCTGAGTAAGGGAAGCGTGTGGTGTGCTACCGCCGGGTAGCGATAAAGCTCACAATATCCTGGATGGGTCCCTCATTCCTGCTTCCCATCGAGTCCGGGTCATAGCCGAAGTCGTTTCCCTCTGCCATGGCGGCGACCAGGGTAATTGCAGCCCGACGCACATTCGAATCGGAGTGTCTCAGGGCGGCGGTATAGACTCGCTGGCCGCGGTCAGGTGACTTGGTCAGATCTATCGCAGAACCTGCCAGCCTTTTCACCAGGGCTTCGGGCGTTAGTCCCGCGCCATTCACAAATCGCCAGATTCCGAAGTTGGCCAGATTCATCGCTTGCGTCGACTCGAAGGTTCGCTGGAGCGCATTCTGAAATTCCTCGCCGGATTCGCTTTGACCTCCTGCGTTGAATTGCACCTTTCGGCCCAACTCTTCGGTGGTCGGCAGGAGTTCCGCCATGGCTCCCAGGCCTCTGGTGTCTCCCATGATGATCAGCGCTGCCGCCGGTGAGATACGTTTCCGTCCCGCAGGGTCCCCCAGGAGAGCCACCAGGCGCTCTTCAGCCTGGTCTTTGAGGGGTACGAGGGCCAGGTAGACCTGTGGGGCAGGGTTCGGGTCCTCGAGCTGGCTCAACAGATAGTCGAGGTCGTCCTTGCGGGTTGCATCGAAAACGGGTTTCAGCGCCTCGCCTGGCCTCTTAACCGAATCATTGGTAACGACGGTGCCGGTCTGGCTTTGCTTCGCTTTCCGGGCGCGTTCCTTGCGGGCGAGGTCTCCGAGGGATTGTCCGTTCCCGGTCTCGGGCAGGCCGAAAAGCAGAAGCCCTAAAATTAGAATCACAAGGTGTTTCATCACCAACCCCCACTTAGACGCTGGATCAATTGAGTCTATGGATACTGTTGGCTGATTATCGCACAGGTTCCCCCCGGGGGGAAATACGGGAATTTTATTCGGAGGCGAAGGGTTGAGAGCCTTATTTTCTGATCCAGCGAACCAGTAACACAATGCCCCCGACCAGCTTCACAGCGTCGAGACCGGTAAACGCCGCGTGCAGCTTCCAGAAGCGGCCCATCTCGGGCGGGACCGGATCACGGGGGATGAAATCGATGCTGCGTCCGAGCTCGACAAGCCGCGGCGTCACGATAAAGTGGAGCCCCACTACCAGCGCCAGCATCCCTCCCACCAGCAGCCAGGAAACCGAGTCCGTGATCCTCAACCTGGCCAGCATTGCCAGGAGCGCCGCCGCCAGCACCAACTGGGCCCATCCCCAGGCTGCAAAGTAGTATCGGTTCAGCTCCGAGGCCAGGTGGCGGAACAGAACCCGCAGCCGGTCACGGCTTAGAGGCTGGCTCTGCTCCTCCAGTTGTTGACTTCCCTGGGAGAGAACGCGGTCCACAGTGCGGAAGTTCTGCGTGGCAATGAACCATTCCAATAGAGTTCCGGCCAGCCAGATGCCCAGCAGAACCGCGAATAAGATGTGAAGCCAAGACCCCGAGCCGCCTGGTGTTGTATCCATAAGTCTCCATAGATTATCCCATCCAATACTCGATCTCCAAACCGAGGCAGGGCCAAAGGGCCTCTCACCATGGGGAGCCGGGAACTGCTCTTGACTCCCACCGGGCGCGGGGCCAAGATTATCCCCGGTCTCGACGCGCAAATGTTATCAGGATGTTAGCCAAGGGAGAAAATGTGACTTCACGGAGGCATTTCGGAGGGGAGAGAAACGGGCGGACCTACGATGGAAAAACGTTAGCCTCCTCGGCGAGAACGAGGGAAGGGGATTCTGAAGAAATCGGGAGAGTGTCTTAGATGGACATGGGTTTGCTCGCCGCAGCTGTAACGGCCGTACTCATTGTAGCTGTCGGCCTCTATATTCGCTCCTTTCGTCGGCGGCTGGTCGGTTTGCGAAACGAGA
>JAPUME010000028.1 GCA_027294185.1 Acidobacteriota bacterium
TACGGCGCACCGTACCCTCCCGGAGCATCTCCGCGACGAAGCCGGCCAAGCCGGGCAAATCCGGCGGGTCGGACAGAGCGCCGGTTTTGATCATCAGGGAGAATGCCACCGTGGGCAGTTTGTGATTTTCAAGGATCAGCACCCTCAAGCCATTCGACAGGCGGTGTTGGGTCGGGCGAGGCAAAGTGACGCGAAGAATCTCCCGGTTCACCGGTGCCCGCCCCTTGATGTCTGCCCCCTTCATGGGGACGATCTTGTCTCCCTGAGCCTGAGCGGGAGTCAGGGAGACGGTCCCCATCAGGAAAATGAGCAGTGCCGGAATCAGTTTGCTGTGCCTCATAGATTCCCTCTCTCGGGTCGCGCACCGCCCGCGGGTCCGGACCTTTGGGCTGGCTGAGTTATTACCACCGTACGGTTCTTCTCAATCAAGTATTGCTTTGCCGCCTCTTGGATGGCATCCCGCGTGACGGCGGCGTACTTATCGAACAATGTGTTGATCAGGTTCGGGTCGTCGAACTTCACCACATACTCGCCGAGACGGCGCGCCGTGGCTAGAGACGACCGCAACCCCAGAATCGCCCGGCGACGAATCTGCGCCTGAGCTTTTTCCAGTTCCTGCTCGGTGATTCCATTCTGCTGTACTTCGGCGAGCTCCTCCAGAATGGCTTTTTCCAGGTCCTCGACGGGTACGCCGGGCCGCGGCGTGGCCATAATGTAGAACAGGCTCGGGCCCCGGCGGTTGTCGGCCTGAACGGACGTCCTGCGGGCCAACTGCTTCTCCTTCACAAGGCGTTGATAGAAACGGGAACTGCGGCCGGAACCGAGCACGGAGTCGAGCACGGAGAGGGCGTAATTCTCCTCCGTATTCCCGCGAGGGATGTGATAGGCCATCAGAATCTGCGGCAGACGCGCCAGCGGGTCGTGGATGGTGGTCCGGCGCTCGCCGTAGTGCTCGGGCTCGGTGATCCTGGGCTGCGGCGCCGCGGGTTGGGAGGGAATGCCGCCGAAATACTTCTTCACTTTCTCAAGACATTCGTCGAGGTCAAAATCCCCTGCCAGTGAGACAACGGCATTGTTCGGAGCATAGTAGATGCGGAAGAACTCGCGCACGTCCTCGAGCGTCGCCGCGTCCAGATCCTCCATCGAGCCGATCACGGAATGCTTGTAGGCAAAGTTGTCGTAGGCAAGGTTGTCGATTTCGAGGTACGACTTCCCGTAAGGCTGGTTGTCGACTCTCAGGCGGCGCTCCTCCTGAACGGCCTTTCGCTGATTATCCAGGTTCTCGTCGGATAGGGCGAGCGAGCGCATGCGGTCCGCTTCGAGAAACAGCGCCAGGTCCAGCTGATTGGCCGGCAGAGTCTCAAAATAGTTCGTGCGATCCTCGCTGGTCGTGCCGTTCATGCTGCCGCCGTTGTTGAAGATCAGCACGAAATGCTCGCCCGTGCCGACGTTCTCCGAGCCTTTGAACATCATGTGCTCGAACAGGTGCGCGAAGCCGGTCCTTCCGGGCCGCTCATTGCGCGAGCCGACGTTGTAGGTCACGGCAATGGAAATCACCGGAGCCGAGTGGTCCTCGACCAGCAGGACCCGCAGCCCGTTATCCAGCCGCACGTCGTGAAATTCCGTCTTCGGCACCCGGGCTTCCGCCGCCGAGAGCGGAATCGCCGTTGCCAGCCAGACAATCGATCCGAGAAGCGCAGCACGGAGCCGCCTTCTGGTTTCCCTTCTCATCACACCGTCCCCTCAATGAAGTAGATTTGCTACTACCTTACCCGCCTCCCTCGCCGGATGCAAACGTGATTGTATCGGTAAGCATGGTAAGACTGCTAATATCTAAGAGACGTTGACCTCAGCACTTATGTTTCAAACAGAAAGCCTCTGCAATCCATGCCAGGCCTGATCGAGGTTCGAAACCTCTATAAGGAATTCAAGACGTTCAAACGGCGCGAAGGCGTCCTGGGCGCCGTGAAAGACCTTTTCGTCCGCGACTACCAGACGGTGCATGCCGTCGATCACATCACCTTTCACATCGAGCCGGGCGAGATGGTCGGCACCATCGGCCCGAACGGGGCTGGAAAATCCACGACCATCAAGATGCTGACCGGGATTCTGGTGCCCACCAGCGGCCACCTCCAGGTGAGCGGCATGGTCCCCTTCCGCGACCGGAAGCGCTACACGAAGCGCATCGGCGTGGTCTTCGGCCAGCGCACCCAACTCTGGTGGGACATCGCCGTTATTGAATCCTTCAAGCTGCTAAGGGAAATCTATGAAGTCCCGCAAGCCGACTACGTTCGCCGCCTGGGGGTGTTCGATGAAATCCTGGGCCTCAAAAACTACCTCCACACGCCGGTGCGCAAACTGAGCCTGGGCGAACGCATGCGCTGCGACCTGGCAGCCTCGCTGCTCCACAACCCGCCGCTGCTATTTCTCGATGAGCCGACCATCGGCCTGGATGTGTTGGCCAAGGACCATATCCGAAAATTCCTGAAGGAGATCAATCGAGTTTACCGGACGACCATCCTGCTAACCACGCATGACCTCACTGACATCGAGGAACTCTGCCGGCGGGTTATGATTATCGACCACGGGAAGCTTCTTTTCGACGGGCCACTCGCAGAGTTGAAGGCGCGGCTGGTACGCTTCAATCAGATCAAGTTTTTCCTGAAGGACCGGGGGCAGGCCGCGCGCGTCAGCGAGTTGACGACGGACGGGGTCGAGTGCGAACGCCTGGATGATCTCACCTATCGGCTTCGCTACGACCGCCGCAAGCATTCCAGCGGGGACATCATCCGCAATATCGTCACCCGGCTCGAAGTCCGCGACCTGATTGTGGAAGAAGAATCCATCGAAGACATGGTGAAGCGCATCTATACCGAGGGACAAGCGTATTTCGGACCCGGCGCCGCGGAGGCCGAAGAACTCCCCCGATGATCTCTTGGCTCGCCACAGAAGCCCGCGTCTACCGCAGCTTTGCCCGCGTCGGATTCGTCAACATCATGGCCTACCGGCTGCGCTACTACACCGGAATCGTCACCTACTTCATCTACGTCTCGGTGTACTACTTCATCTGGAAGGCCGTGCTCGCCGACGGGGGATCGGTCGAAGGGTTCGACTTTCCCGAGATGCTCACCTACATCAGCGTCGGGTGGATCATTCGCTCCTTCTACTTCAACAACATCGATCAGGACATGAGCTATCAGGTTCTGGAAGGAAAAATTGCCATGGACCTGATCAAGCCGGTCAACACGCAGTTGATGTATATCGCGGAAGCCTTCGGAGGATCCTGCTTCCGACTGATTCTTCTGACCCTGCCAACGGCGCTTCTTTTGGCGCTGGTCTTCCCGGTGCGAGCGCCCGCCAGCGCCACGCACCTGGCAGCTTTCCTGCTGAGCTCCACGCTCAGTTTCTTCCTGGTCGCAGGCATCAACTTTTGCGTCGGCACATTCGCGCTTCGATTGAAGTCCATCCTCGGACTCCTGCGCGCCAAGTATTTCCTGTTGGAACTCTGCTCAGGGCTTCTGATCCCGATCACATTCTTTCCCGAATGGGC
>JAPUME010000280.1 GCA_027294185.1 Acidobacteriota bacterium
TCCAGTTCGCAGCCCAGCCGTCGAGCGATTTCGCCGAGTTTCATGGCAGATCCTTTCATGAGTTCATAAGTTCCTAAGTTGGCCCGAATCAGCCGGATTAGAACGATTCGGAAAGGGGTGGACCCTTGCCGGAGAGCCGGGCAGGCTCTTGCCTATGTTGCGGCATTCACTGGCAGTCTATACTCGCCGTTGTGGAAATTGAAGGCGGAAAAGAGGCCGAATCAAAAGAGGGTAGGGCTAGTCGCCTTCTCTGCCGGTAAAGAGGCGGAGCTGGCGGGTGCTGTAGGTGGTCTTGCGGCGAGCGCGCTTGGCGCCGCCGTCGGTCACGACACTCAGGACCTCCAACTGCCGCAGGGCGGCCTTGGGGATGTAGATTTTCAGGTTGTTGGCCGAGAAATCGGGCGGAATGATCATCAGCCCGGGTTCCTGTTGGGTCTTTAGATTGTTGGGGATAACGCCTTCCATGAAGTCATTGTCGATAAAAGTGAGGCGAACCCACAGACCGCCGATTTTGGGGCGGGTGAGGAAGGTCTTGCGCTCCCTTCGGGGCGCGCCGGCCTCGAAATCCCGTACGAAGTAAACGCCTTTGACCTCCCCCAGGGGTACGGTGACGAAACGCCCATTCAAATCAAGCATTTCCACGCCCTCTGAGCCAAAAAAGGAGGCTGTATTGGCGAATCCCTTAACCTCATCGCCGTCCAGCTTACGGACTACTATCTTCTTGTGAGTAGAGGAGTTAGCCTCGGCCAAGGCAGATTACCTCCGTCGGCAGAGAGGGGCAATAGGGGTAATGTTTCGCGTTAAGTATTAGTTGCATCTTGTGGCTTGTGGTAGTATAGGCCACGGTTTTTGGGTGTCAAGGGTTTGGCGGGTAGTTTGATGCTCGCCATACGGCCCAAGCCACGTCGGATTTAGCCCCCAGGGAGCGAATAGTCTTACGTTAAGTATTTGTGGTTCTATAAGTTAGGTGGAATCCTCATTATTCCCCCCTGCAGGGCCTCCTGAAGCAGAGAAGTGAATAAGATCCAGATTCCACGCAAATTGTCCATTAAATTGTTGATTTCAGAGGACTTTACTTTTTCAAAGCATCCTCGTTGGCGGTTGTTGGAAACGAGTGTAACCCACGGCGAATCGAGAGGGGGCTGTCGGCCTGCCTGTAGCAGGTCTGAATGGCTGAATATGGCCTAAGGCTCAGGTTCGGCCACCCGAAACTTGAAATCATGAAGCACTCTCCGAGACAATTCCCAGGAATCGCACACCCGGAGAGCCTGGAAGCCTACCTCCATTACCTCACTATCGAAAAGGGTCTCGCTGCCAACACCATTGCCAGCTACGGTTGCGACCTGGCCAAATGGGTGGCCTTCCTGGAGAAGAGTCGCATTTCCGTTGAAAAGGCGGGGCGGAAAAATGTCCAGAGGTTTATGGAGCATCTCTACACGCGGGGCCTGGAGGCGCGTTCGGTTGCCCGGCACCTGGTGAGCCTGCGTAACTTTTACCGGTTTCTGATTCGGGAGGGGAAATCAACGCAAGATCCCACCCGCGACCTGGACGCCCCCAAGCTCTGGCAGCGCCTGCCGAAATTTCTATCGGAAGTTGAAGTGGACACGCTGTTCGACCAAGCATGCCCGCCGGGAGTGGATTCGGCCAAGAGGCTTCGGGACCGGGCCATGATGGAGTTGCTTTATGCCACGGGCATGAGGGTATCCGAGCTGATCAACCTGCAGCTTGGCGATTTGCAGCTTGAAGTTGGCGTAGTTCGATGCACGGGCAAGGGGAGCAAGGAACGTCTGATACCTGTAGGACGCTCCGCGCTTTCGGCTGTGGAGAGCTATCTCCGCCGGGGCCGGTCTCAGCTTTTGAAAGCGGGCTCGCCGGATTATTTGTTTCTCAATTATCGCGGATGGCCCCTGAGCCGCGTGGGTCTGTGGAAGATGCTGGGGAATTGTGGCCGACAGGCGGGGATCCGAACCCGACTGACGCCTCATCTGCTCCGCCACACGTTTGCAACACATCTGCTCGAGCGGGGAGCTGACCTGCGGACCGTCCAGACCTTGCTGGGCCACAGCGACATTTCAACGACGCAGGTTTATACGCATGTTCTTCAGGAGCGTTTGCAGCAGGTTTATCGTAGTTGTCACCCGCGAGCCTAGCCGTGCGAGCGCTCGGGTTGGATATGAGGACCCTCACGAATGAGCGATTACTGGTTTCTGATTGAAAGCCGATTCTCTCCCGTGCAGCTTGAAGTATTGAATCATCTGATTCGGGCCTCGGTGCGCTCGGGTGTCAATCTGTATCTGGCGGGAGGCGCGGTTCGGGACCTTACTTCCGGGCATCCGATCCGTGATCTCGATTTCGCCGTGGAGGGTAAACCCCGGGAAATCCTGCGCTATGTCAAGAAGGCGGAATTGGCGGGCGTGGATTATGACAACCTTCGGCAATGTGCCGAGGTCGTTTTTTCGAACGGCGTAAGTGTGGAGATCGGCATGTGCCGAACGGAACACTACTCGCGCCTCGGAGGCCGGCCCACGGTTCGTCCTGCGGTAATCTCGGACGATTTGCGCCGCCGGGATTTTTCCGTGAATGCCATGGCTGTTTCTTTGAATCCGAATTCGCGCGGTCTATTCCTCGATCCTAATAACGGGGTTGCGGACCTCGAACGCCGGGAGCTTCGCGCGCTTTACAATCGAAGTTTCTGGGATGACCCGGCGCGCATCTTCCGGCTTTACCGGCTGGGGTCGCGGCTGCAGTTTTTGCCTGGGCCGCGGACCGTGACGTGGCTGGAGAGAGCGCTGGAGGATCGGTGCCAAACCTTCCTGAATAAGGCGCAGCAGGGCAAAGAATTGCGCGAAATCCTTCGGGAAGATAACCCTGCCCGTGTGATTGGAGTTTTGGCCGACAAAGGCTTTTGGAGTCTCCTTGACAAAACCCTTGCCCGGGCGCGCATTTCCCGCGATGAGTTCAAGAAGGTCCGGACGCTGGCGGGTGACATTCATGACGATGAAAAGGTTTTGTTGAATTTTTATTGCCTGACGCACCGGCTGAGCGGCGAGGGGCGCCGCCGCCTGGCGCAGAAAATCCTGAAAGGGCCCCGGGAACGCAGGTTGGGGTTCCGCCTGGAGGGGGAGGCGAAGAAGCTCGCCAAAACTTTGGTGTCTCGACCCTACCGGTTGCCGAGCCGGGCTTATGATCTGCTCAGGTCGAAGCCGCGAGTTTTGTTGTATTTCATCCTGCTTTTTTCCGGAAAGGCCGCCTTGCGAACGCAGATCAAGCATTTCCTCCACAAGTACCCGACCATTCGCGCCCGGCTGCCTCGAGCTGAAATCCATGCTCTGGGACTGACCGGGGGGCCCGCATACGAAAAAATACTTGAACAAATTTTCCGGCAAATCATCGACGCGAAGGTACGAACTCAACCTCAAATTTCCCGTCTGGTTCAGGAACTGGTGGAGAAGGCCCGCAGGTCAAAAAGCAGGAAAAGAAAAAAGAAGAAGGCTTAGAGTCTCAATTCGGCGGTTTGCACCGGGAGGGTTCGGGGTCCTGCATCGGGGCGGATCCCTTTCCGTTGCAACGGGTGTGTCGGTCGCCCCAAGTTCTGATAAATCCAAAATCTTCTGATAGAATTGAAGTTGATGCCACGCCAGAATTTTGTCCATCTCCACCTCCATACGGACTACAGTCTGCTTGACGGAGCCTGCCGCATCTCAGGGCTGGTTGACTTAGCGGCCCGCTACGAGATGCCCGCCGTAGCGATCACTGATCACGGGAATCTATTCGGCGCATTTCAGTTTTACCGCGCGGCGGTGAATCGCGGCGTCAAGCCCATCATCGGCTGTGAGGTTTACGTGACGCGCACCAGCCGCTTCGACCGCTCCCCAAACTCCGACCGGCCCAACCATCTCGTGCTCCTGGCCGAAGACGAAACCGGCTACCGAAATCTGATGAAGCTGGTCTCGCTTGCCTACCAGGAAGGCTACTACTACAAACCCAGGATTGATAAGGACCTTCTGGCCGAGAACTCTCGGGGGCTGATTGCGCTTTCTTCCTGCCTTCGCGGCGAGGTTGCCTCGGCCCTGCTCGAGGAGCGGTACGAACAGGCGCAGCAGGCGGCCTATGACCATCAGGAGATTTTCGGCAAAGGGAATTTCTTTCTCGAGATGCAGGATCAGGGGCTGGAGCCGGAAAAGAAAATCAATCCTCACCTCGTCGAGCTTTCCCGCAAAACGGGCATCCCCCTGGTGGCGACCAACGATTGCCATTACCTTCGACCCGAAGACGCCCACGCGCACGATGTCCTGCTCTGCATTCAGACGGGCAAGACTTTGAGCGATCCGAATCGCATGAAGTTTCCGACCGACCAGTTCTTCTTCCGTTCTTACGACGAGATGCAGGCGGTTTTCCATGAAGTTCCCGAGGCGCTGGAGCGCACGCTCGACATTGCCGCCCGCTGCAATGTTCATATGGACAAGGCCTCGCACGTATTTCCTCATTTTGAGATCCCCCCCGAGTTCACGCCGGAGACGTATTTTGAAAAGGTGACCCGGGAGGGATTCGAATTGCGAAAGCCGGCCTTCGAGCGGCGGCGCGCCGCGGGGCTTCTTGCCCACCCTGTGGAAGCCTACGAAGACCGCCTGAATCATGAAATTGAGATGATCAAAAAGATGAAGTATGTGGATTACTTCCTGATCGTTTCGGACTTCGTGCGGTTCGCCCGCGACCGCTCGATTCCGGTAGGACCCGGACGAGGCTCGGCGGCAGGGAGTCTGGTTTCCTACGCCCTGCACATCACCGATATCGACCCGCTGCAGTACGGGCTGTTCTTCGAGCGCTTCCTCAACCCGGAGCGAGTTTCGTTTCCCGACATCGATATCGATTTCTGCATGCGCCGACGCAGCGAAGTCATCAACTACGTGGCGGATAAGTACGGGCGCGACAACGTCAGCCAGATTATTACGTTCGGCACGATGGGCGCTCGTGCCGTGCTTCGGGATGCAGGCCGGGTGATGGATATGTCATTTCTCGAAGTCGACCGCATCGCCAAACTCGTCCCCACCACTCTGAATATCACTTTGAAGGAGGCGATAGCCCAGTCCCCGCCTCTTCGCGAGGCGCGTGACAAGGAACCGCGTGTGAAGGAATTGTTCGAGGTTGCCGAGCGGCTGGAAGGTTTCGTGCGCCACGCTTCCACCCATGCCGCCGGAGTCGTGATCTCCGCCCAACCCTTGCATGAGGTGGTGCCGCTCTACAAAACCTCCAAGGATGAAATCACCACGCAGTATCCCATGGAAGATCTGGAGAAGCTGGGGCTGCTGAAGATGGACTTCCTGGGGCTGACGACACTCACGGTTTTGGACGAGGCTTGCCGGCTCATTGAGTCAGGTGGCAAGGGGAAAGTCGATCTCGACAGCCTGCCGCTGGATGACAAGAAAACCTTTGAGCTCATGGCCAGGGGATTGACGGCGGGTATCTTCCAGTTTGAGAGCCGAGGCATGACCGACATTCTGCGCCGGTCGAAACCCACCCGTCTCGCCGACCTGATTGCGTTGAATGCTCTTTACCGGCCTGGCCCGATTCAGGGCGGAATGATCGACGAGTTTTTACGGCGGAAAAGCGGGCGCAAGAAGGTCCCATACGACCTGCCGGTGTTAAAGGAAGTTTTGGAAGAGACCTACGGCGTGATCGTTTATCAAGAGCAGGTCATGCAGATTGCGAATCGGGTGGCCGGGTTCTCGCTCGGTGAGGCCGATGTGCTGCGCCGCGCGATGGGCAAAAAGAATCACGTAGAGATGGTCGCCATGCGCGAGAAGTTTCTTGCCGGAGCCCGAGAGCGAAAGGTTTCCGCGAAGAAGGCCGAAAAGCTTTTCGATTTAATGGCGCAGTTTGCGGGATACGGTTTCAATAAAGCCCATTCGGCAGCCTACGCCCTGATTGCCTACCGCACGGCATACCTGAAGACCCACTATCCCGTGGCGTTTATGGCCGCTCTGCTCAACGCCGAGATCGGCGACATGGACGGCCTGGTGAAATACCTGAACGAGTGCCGCGACATGGGCATCGGCATTCTGCCGCCCGACGTAAACACGAGCGAGAGCTCTTTCACGCCCGACGGCGACAATATCCGTTTCGGCCTGACAGCGATCAAGAACGTGGGAGATGCCGCCATCCAGTCGGTCGTATCCGCCCGGGGCGAGTTGGGCCGTTTCGACTCGCTGTTTCAATTTTGTGCGCATGTCGATTTGCGTCTGCTCAACAAGAGAGTGCTTGAGAGTCTGAATAAGGCGGGGGCGTTTGATTCGCTCGGTGCCGGCCGGGCGCGGCTTGCCGCGGGAGTTGATGAGGCCCTGGAATACGGCCAACGCCGCCACCGAATCCGGGAGAGCGGGCAGCACGGATTGTTCGCCGCGGGTTCGGCGGATGCGCCGGAGGTCTTTCCTCCGCTTCCCGATGCCGAGGAATGGAGCGAGTCGGAGCGGCTCACGGGCGAAAAGGAGGTCCTGGGGTTTTATGTGACCGGTCACCCGCTTGAGAAATTTGCCGAGCGCCTGAAAAAGCTTACCCGGCACAACACCGGCTCCCTCGAGGAGCTTCGCCATGACAGCGAGATTTCTCTGGGCGGGATTGTGACCCATCTGCGGGTCCGGCGGAGCAGGAGAGGCGAGATGTATGCCACCGGCATGCTTGAGGACCAGCGCGGCACGATCGAGGTTCTGTTTTTCCCGAAAACTTGGCAGCAGGTTCAGAGCTTGGTACACTCGGACGCAAAGCTGCTCATCCGCGGACGAGTGCGGCAGGAAGAGAACTCGCGGCCCCGGCTCATCGCCTCGGCGGTAAAGAACCTCGAAAAGGCGCTTGAGAATGTGGAGAACGGGGGAGGCGAGCGTCTGGTCATTCATCTGGACCTGGGACAGGCGGAAGATTCGCTTTTCGAGAAAGTCGAGCAGGTGCTTTTGAAGTATCCGGGCGACGTACCGCTGGAATTCGAGCTGGAACGTCGCGGCGATTTTCAGGCTTCTCTGAAGGCGCGCAAGCCCTCCGGGGTTCGCCCCGACCCGGAGCTTTTGGACCGCCTGGGAGAGCTTTGCGGGGCCGCGTCGGTGCGTCTGGAAAAGTCGGCAAAAACCGGTCGCTAGTGGAGTCGGGCGGAGCAGAATCTGAGGGCAGGGAAGTTGAATGGCCGCAAAGGTTCAAAAACAGGAAGCGGTCGCGCTGCTGGAAAAGCAGATCGCGGAGCTTGAGAAGTCGGCGCCATCGACGGCGTGCCTGGAAGAGATCCAGCGCCTCCGCCAGCAGATCGAAGCCCTGCGTGAGGAATTTTCCCGAGGCCAGGACGCCTGGGCGCGCGTGTTGCTGGCTCGCCATCCCCAGCGGCCCTTTACGCTCGACTACATCGACCTGCTTTTTGATGACTTTCAGGAATTGCACGGGGACCGCACCTTTGCCGACGACCATGCGCTGATCGGCGGCATGGCTCATTTTGAAAAACAGCCGGTCATGGTTATCGGCATCCAGAAAGGCCGGGATACCAAGCAGAAGGTTTATCGCAACTTCGGCATGAGCCGACCCGAAGGCTACCGCAAGGCGCTGCGGCTGATGCAACTGGCCGCCAAGTTTCGCCGCCCCATTATCACGTTGGTGGATACACCCGGAGCCTATCCGGGAATCGGCGCAGAGGAGCGCGGGCAGGCGGAGGCCATCGCCCACAACCTAAAGGAAATCTCGAAGCTCCCGGTTCCGATGGTCGTCCTGATTCATGCCGAAGGCGGCAGCGGCGGCGCGCTGGCCATCGCCGTCGGTGACCGGGTGTTCATGCTGGAAAACGCCATCTATTCTGTCATCTCTCCCGAGAGCTGCTCTTCCATCCTCTGGCACGATTGGGAGCACAAGCGCGAGGCGGCGCAGATCTTGAAACTGACGGCGCAGGAGCTGATGGCGCTCGGTTTGATTCATGGTCTCATCCCCGAGCCTCCCGGCGGCGCGCACACGGATTACCGGAAAACCGCCGAGCTGATTCGACCGCGATTGTCCTCGGCGCTCAAGGAACTCTCCGCCTTAAGTGAAGAACAACTGCTCAGGGAGCGTTTCAAAAATCTTCGCGCCCCCGGCCGGTTTGTCCAGGAATCCGGTTAGCCTGAATTCGTCAGGGTGCCGGTAGAGACGCATGCCTGTGATCTCCATTATTATTCCCACGCATAACGAAGAGGCGCAGATTGGAGACCTCTTGCGGAATCTTTTCGCGCTCCCGGGAGATTTCGAGGTGATCGTCGTCGACGGCGAAAGCCGTGACGAGACCACCCGAATTGTAGATGCCATGAGGGGGCAGTGGCCGAACCGTCTGCGCCTGATAGAAACCGAGCGCTATCGTGCCATCCAGCTTAACCGGGGAGCTGAGAAGGCGCGCGGCGACACTCTGCTTTTCTTACACGCCGACGCCCGCCTGCCGGAACAGAGCCTCCTGAATCTGGAGGGAGAACTCTCCCGAGACGGCATCGTGGGAGGAAACTTCGACATCGAATTCGACGGGAAAGGTTTCTGGGATCAAGCCTTCTCGCGAATCAATCGCTGGCGGCGGCGTTTGGGAATCTACTACGGCGATTCGGGAATCTTTGTGCGGCGTCGCGTCTTTGACCGGCTGGGCGGCTACCGCCCTATGCCGATTCTCGAAGACTACGAGTTTGCGCGTAGACTCGAAGCCAGTGGCCGGACGGCGTTGCTGCGCCCTCCGCTTGCGGTCTCCTCCCGCCGCTGGCAGGTGCAGGGCGTCGGGCGGACGCTATGGAGCTGGGTTGTCATCCAGGGCCTGTACCTGGTGGGCGTCTCGGCAGACCGCCTAGCGGGCTGGTATCAACCCGTGCGGAAACCCGACAAGAAATGAGCCTTTCAACAATGAATCAATTCATCAATCAATCAATACATAAATCGACGGGCAAGCGCGACCCTGCCTTCTTTTGAACGTCATCAATTCATCTTATGCCGCAGTGATTACTTCTGGGATTCCGCAAGCTCTTCGCTCAACACCTCCGTCTCACCTTCGGTCTTTGCGATAATCACCGCGCCGCAGGAATCGCTGAACACATTCACTGCGGTGCGGAACATATCCAGGATGCGATCCGTGGCCAGGATCAGCCCGATGCCCTCAATCGGCAGGCCGATCGCGCTCAGAATAATGGCGATCGCCACGAGACTGGCCGCCGGAATGCCCGCCACCCCGATCGAGGAGAGCAAGGCGATCAACACAACGGTGAATTGCAGTCCAAAACTCATCTCCAACCCGTAAGCCTGCGCCAGAAAAATCGCCGCCACGCACTCGTATAGCGCTGTGCCATCCATATTGACGGTCGCCCCAAGCGGCAGCACAAAACTGCTGGTGCGGTTGGAAACACCGGCCTTTTCCTGTACGCACTTCAGGGTCAGCGGCAGGGTGGCGGAAGATGAGGCCGTGGAGAATGCCATCAGCAGCGCCGGGGAGGTGGCCCGAAAATGCCGCCAGGGACTGACTCGACCCACAAAACGCAACAACAGGGGGAGAGTCACGAAGGCGTGGATTGCCAGTCCCAACGCTACGGTCAGGAAGAAGGATAGCAGCGGCTTGAACGCGCCAAACCCCGTTGCCGAAACGGTCTTGGCTACCAACCCGAATACGCCGAAAGGCGCAAAGCGCAACACCCACAGAGTAATCTGCATCATCGTCTCAAAAATGCCCTGCCATACACGCTTCAGTGATTCCGAACGGTTCGGTGGAATGCGGGTCATAAAGAAGCCGAACAGCAAGCTGAAAAAGATCAGTCCCAGCATCTGGCCGTTCTCCGCCGCCGCTGCGACAATATTGACCGGCACCATGCGCAGAAAGATCCCCGCCAGATCGCCGGCTCCCCTGCTTTTGATCTCCTCCAACCGCGCCTGTGTATCGTCAGCAAGATTCAGGCGTGGGCCCGCCGGCTCACCATCGATGATTCCCGGCGTGATGGCGTTCACGAGCGCCAGACCCACCAGGATCGCCACCAGGCTGGTCAACGCATAATAGAGCATCGTCTTCATGCCGAGACGGCCCAGGACGCCCTCGCCGCCGACCCCCGATATACTGGTGATGATCGAGGACATGATCAGCGGCACAATGATCATCCTCAGGGCATTGAGAAACAGGGTGCCGATGAAATCGTAAGCCTGGTAGAAAGTGACACCGAAAATACCTGTTTCCGTTCCCGTAACCGTTCCGGCAATACACGCAAGCACCATTCCGATCAGGATCTGCCAATGGAGTTTCAGTTTGCCCAAGATATCTCTCCCGCCAGATCACCCTCTGCCTCAATCGCCCGGGGGTGAGTCTGTTGTATTGACGCTGGAACCGGCATGAAGTCCTGGCGTCGGAGGCCAGTATACGGCCAGCGATGGAATTTGAAAATGAAAATGCCGGCACATTGGTGATTAAATGTCGATTAATTGCCGATTGACCTCCCGCGTATGCGAAGGCTATGATGCCCGTCCCCTCTCAAGGGGAATCCCTTAGAACCTGGCGACTGCGTGAATCAAACAGCCGATAAATCTTTCCCATCCGGCCCTCGGATTTCTCTGACAACCAGGATTTTTTCGGTCTCCTTGCGGGCGCAGCGGCGGGCGTGGCCTGCAACCTTCTCTGGAGCGGGAACGGCGTTCTGGAATTCGTGGTCGACAAGCTGACCGATCCGGTCGGACGAATGTGGCTGCGGATGCTGATCATGGTGGTCGTCCCGCTGGTTTTTGCCTCGGTTACGCTGGGGGTGGCGGGGCTGGGGAACTTGAAGAAACTGGGTCGCATGGGGATTAAGACCGTCGCCTTTTTCCTGATGAGCAGCGCACTGGCGGCGGCCATCGGGCTGGTGTTGGTGAACTGGCTTCGGCCCGGTGCGGGGGTACCGCCCGGTGTTCGAGACCGCCTGGTGGGTACCTATCAGAGCGAAGCCACGCGCAGTATGGAGCTTGCCGGAGGCGCTGGGTTTGGAACCGAGATGCTGGTTAACATCGTTCCGCGCAATCCCATTGGCGCCATGGCCCAGGGCGACATGCTGGGGGTGATCTTTTTCTCTCTGATCTTTGGAATGGGACTGGGGCTGCTGCCGAAGGAGAAGTCGGCGACGATGCTCGGTTTCCTGCGTGGTCTGGAAGATACGGTAACGATGATCATCGGCATGGTCATGAAACTTGCTCCCTACGGCGTATTCTGCCTGATTTTCACCATCACGGCGCGCTTCGGCTTCGACCTGCTGGCGAAGCTCGGCTGGTATGTGGTGGCGGTCATGGCGGGATTGGCGTTCCAGCAGGTGGTGGTTTACCCGATCCTGGTGCGGATTCTCGCCCGCCTGAACCCGCTCGCTTTTCTCCGAGCCATTAAGAAAGTGATGCTGACCGCCTTCACCACCAGTTCTTCGAGTGCCACGCTCCCCACTACGATGCGGGAGGCGGAGCAGCGGTTGGGTGTTCCCCGGGAGGTTTCCCGTTTCGTGCTGCCCCTGGGCGCCACGATGAACATGAACGGCGCGGCGGTCTTCGTGGCCATGACGGTGCTGTTCATCGCCCAGGTGTTCGGCGTGGAGTTGAGCCTGGCGAGCCAGATGATTGTAATCGTGATGGCCGTCGTGAGCGCTGTGGGCGCCGCCGGAGTGCCGAGTGGAGTCATTCCGTTGCTGATCCTGGTGCTGGAGACGGCGGGCGTGCCCGGCGAGGGCGTGGCCA
>JAPUME010000281.1 GCA_027294185.1 Acidobacteriota bacterium
CTTCTGAACAGCTAAATTCCTCTCTCTCCTGGGTTGCTGCTGGTCCGGCCCCTCTGCGAAATCCTGAAAACAACGCAGAATAAAACAATGATGTGGGGTTGCACTCGCACGAGGGACCCGGGGCATCCTCGCGCTCAAACTTCACTTCGCCATCTGTTGTTTCCAGACGCCTCGGGAGTAATAGAGATCATCGTTCCAGGGTTCCTCCCCGCGCATGCGAGGGTCTCCGGTGGCCTTTAGGTACTCCGTCAGCCGCGCGGCGAGTTTTTTCTTCAACGCGGCATGGGCAGGGTCGGCGGCAAGGTTGCGGATCTGGTCGGGGTCCTTTTCGACGTCGTAGAGCTCTTCGCCGGGGCGCTTCCCGAACGCCCAGCGGTAGAAGGGAGCGACCTCGGGTTCCTTCTGATGCTCCAGCACGAAGTGGTAGGTGGGGCCGCGGTCCACGTCGCCATAGCTCCATCCGGTCTCAAGAACCGGTTCGGGATTACCGGCCGGCCAGCGTTCGGGGTGGTAGTTGCGGATATAAAGATACTTCTTCGTGCGCAGCGCTCGCGCCGGATACCCTGCGCCTTCTTCCCGGCACCAGGTGTGGCGCTCGAAGCCGATAACGGCAAAATCTCGATCCGGTTCGATTTGCCCGGTTTTCTCCGAGGTGAGAATCGGCATCAAACTGCGGCTCGTCATGGCTTCCGGTACCTGAATCCCGGCGGCTTCAAGAATCGTCGGAGCGACATCGGTGAGGCTGGTGAAATCATCGACCCAGCGTTTGGCGGGAATCCGTTTCGGCCAGCGGACGGCCAGCGGCACCCGCGTACCGGAATCGTAAAGGGTCGATTTGCCGCGCGGGAAGGGCATGCCGTGGTCGGAGGTGACGATGATCAAGGTGTTGTCCAACTCGCCGGCTTCCTCCAGCATTCGAATCATGCGGCCGAGGTGCCGGTCGAAATGTTCGATCTCCACGTAGTAGTCGAGCACATCGCTGCGGGTTTCCGCGTTGTCCAGCATGGAACTGAACAGCCGCGCGTCGCTCAATTTCTTTCCCGCTTCCAGCCCCTGGCCTTTGCGATAGACACGGTGCGGTTCGCTCGACCCGTACCAGAAGAAGAACGGGGTCCCGCTGGGGCGGTCCTTGAGAAACAACTCGAAGTTCGCGGCGTAGTTGAGCGGTGACAAGCCTTCCAGGCGCGGCTGGTAGGAGACTGTGTCGTAGGCTTTCCCCACGGGATGCTCGGTGCGTCCGTCCGAGTTCCATCGTCCCGGCCCCCAACTCTTGCCCGTATGGCCGATAAAGTAACCGTTATCGCGCAGCATCAACGGAAATACGTCGAGGCTTTTGGGTAATCCGCCGTGCAGCAGGCCGGCATGGCCGACCCGCCAGATGTTTTGCCCCGTCAGAACGGCGGAACGCGACGGTGTGCAGGAAGGCGCGGCTGTAAAGGCGTGGCTGAAAAGGACACCTTCGCGCGCCACACGGTCAAAGGCAGGCGTCTTTACACCGGAGGTCCCGTAAGCTCCGGCGTGAATCCAGGACTGGTCGTCCGTAAAGGCGAAGAGAATATTCGGCTTTCCCTCTTCGCTTTTCGACGCCGACAAGTGGCGCGCCCCGTAGATTGCTGCGGTGATCAGAATGGTAAGGACGCCCGCGTAGATTCTCTTCGACATTTTCATGGGTTTCCTCATTCACCGAAACTAGATTTCGCCCTCAAGCTACCTCTGCTTTACCACCGTAGCCAACTCCTCCCCGGTAAGAGGGTGAAAGGAGAGTTTGTAGCCGTAATAGACGGCGAAGGCGTAAAACAGTACGTCAATCGGGCTAAAGGTGAGCCGCATGATCTCCACGGCAATTGCAGGGTTGATCTGGGAGAGGATGACAAGAACCGGCATCTCTTGTGCCTGGGCAATAAAGATGCAGCTCGTCAGTAGATTTCCCGCCAGGCAGCCGAGGACCGCCAGCGCTCCTCCCGCGACTCCAAAAACCGAGTCCATCCCTTTTCCGAATTTCCGTACCGCGAAGCCGACCAGGAAGCCGATTCCGATGGCCATAAACCCGATCTGCCTTTCTAAAGCTACCGTAATGCCGGCCCAAATCGCCGCGCCGAGAGCGGCGGCCACAATTCCCGCCACCACGCCTCCGCCCAGGCTCTGTTCGTCTTTCCTCCGCTCGATCAGTTGGTTGAGCTTCATCTCGTCGATTTCGACGGGTTCCTCCTCATTCCCTTCTTTTAATTCTTCGGGTAACGGGTCGGATTGATCTGCTTGGGTGTTTTCATCCGTCATGTGGGTTCTCCTTTCCGAGGTAGTCAAAGAATCATAAGGGCGGCAACGGGGGGAATTCTATGCTCGGAAGAGGATGAAATCAAGCGGGGAGATTCCCGTCTACTGGTCCACATTCTCCGGCATCCAGAGGTTGCCCGTAACTACAGTGCTGGGCAGGACCAGGCGGTCTTCGGATACCATTATATCTGCTCGGGCAAGACTAAGGGGCATCATCCGGTTTGGG
>JAPUME010000282.1 GCA_027294185.1 Acidobacteriota bacterium
GATCGGTAAACCGAAAACCCACGTGGCGGTTGGGAGTGATGCGGGCAACGTGAGCGCGAATCGTAACACGGGAAACCTGTGCGGGGAGGCCGATGGGGGATTCGTCCCCGGGAAGGGTGAATTCCAGGGAGACCCGGCTCCCAATCGGGGGTGACGATTCGAAGACGGCCAACATGCCGCTGGAACTTACGTTCCGAGTCTGCCCGCCCATCTGGTTCGTTCCCCAACGCACAATAACAGGACAGCGCATCGGAATCCGCCGGGCACGCGGCTTTCGTCCCATCCTCATGCCGTCCATCGCGTCGAGAATACCGCCGATTTGGTGCATGCTCAGCGGCTTGGGAAGGAAGAAGTCAACCCCGGCATCCCGGCTCTCTTCCACTGCGGCAGGAGAAGGATGGCCGGTCAGCATGACAATCGGGCAGTCCGAATTGGGCTCGGACTCGCGGACCCGACGAGCCAGTTCCATGCCGGTCATTTTCGGCATCTTCCAATCCAGGAAGACCCCGTCAAACCGATCTTTCCCCACCATCTCAGCGGCCTCCTGTCCGGACTCTACGGCACAGACCTCGACTCCGAGCCCGCTCAGGACCTGGTCCAGCAGTTTGAGCAGTTGCTCGTCGTCATCCACCACTAAGATTCTTGCCTTCATCCCCATCCGTCGTCCCCCTGCCTACGCGCGCGCGATTTTCGCCCAAAGGTGGGCACTTCAAATCCGTATGGCCCGTTCGCACCTCGGGCGATCTCCAGCGCCTACCTGACGCTTACAGCAGATAGGCGGAATTCCAGGGCATGATCCGGCCAGCATTAGAGCGACAAAGACCCGACCAACAGCAAATCTTTCACTCCTAATGATTTATCGGCTAACCGCTCCCTGTTCTTTAAGGGAAAATGTCGACGTGGCATTTCATTTCGCGGTCATATCTCTACGCTTCCAGGAGTGTAACGAGCGTCATTTACCCCGTGCCGTACTTTGCCGCTTGCTAACCATTCTATTGAATCGCAACAGGGTAACACCAACCTCCAGGGAATTAGGTCAACTGGTAGGCGGCAGCGGCGGGGCAGCCCGGGATGCGTAGGGCATACGGTCTAGTTCCGTTCTGGGACAATATTCCCGTTATGGAAGCCAAAAAAACTCGCAGCTATCCCTTTCTCCCGCATTTTCAACGACTTCCGATTACCTGTTATGGAATTACAAATGCAACTTCATTCACCACATACATCCGGGCAGATCGGTAGGTGAGGTGATTATGGAGAAATTCACGGAACGCAGGACCGCGAAAAGGCTCTTTGAAAACATCCCTGTGCTCATGAAAATCCTCCACGCAAAACAAGAGACCATCGAAGACCGTACAACCTTGCTCAACCTGGGACCGAAGGGAGCCTTTCTTCTATCCCGTCGCAACCTTCCCCACGGGACCAGATTAATCATACAAATCGTGACCTCCCCGGGTGGGAAGGAAGTCGGCGAGACCACACTTACACTGCGAGGCCGTGTGATTCGAGCAGAAAAAGCCGTTGCCTGGGAGCAGGGCAGGGTTCTCTACGGCGTTGCAGTCAAGCTGGACAAGAAAAAGTTTCTGTCTCGGCCGATTTCTGAAATAGGGCCGCAGGCCCATCCTCCACCCATCCAGGAATGCGAATCGTCCGTCTCCCCCGACCCGAGGACCAGACAATGAATAAGCCAATCGATCTATTCATTATTGCCGACCGGGAGCTTGTCTGCGAAGCCCTTGCAGCTATCCTTTCCTCGCAAAGTGACATCCGGGTAGCCGGTCATGCCACTCAGTTAGAGGAAGCCACTCTCGCCCTGGAAAAAGTGAATGCGGATGCAGTTCTTCTGAACAGTCAGAAAAACGCCCTGACGCGCCAGTGGGTCGAGCACCTGATCGGAACCTACCCTTCTGTCCGATTGCTCATCCTGACCGGGCAGATCGACACAGCAGAAATCAAGGTGGGGTTAAAAATGGGAGTGATGGGATATCTTCAACGTGACATAGCTTCCCAGGACCTCTACCGCGCCATCCGAGCTGTCGCTTCCGGCCAGGCCTGGGCCCCGCGGGATCTGATGACCCAACTGATTCAAGATCGAAGGACCTTTCAGGGTCTCGCCGGGCGTCGCAATCTGACCCGCCGGGAGAACGAAGTGCTGGAACACCTGGCGCAGGGCCTTACCAACAAACAAATCGGCGTGGGCCTCAACATCAGTGAAAAGACCGTGAAATCGCACCTGAATCTCGTCTACCAGAAGTTGAACATCTCCACCCGCGCACAGGCCGCCGTCTATGCGGCCCGAAAACATGGTTAATGCCGGATAAACGAATTAGGGGGCCTCACACGGGGCGCGCCTCCTGCTCTAACTGCTGAATTGTTCCTGCGACTCAGGCAGTCACATTTTTTTCCACGAACCTCGCGCCCGCACGAATCCCTCCCCCCGAAAATCTTCCCTTCTCCGCTGATTTAGAGCGAGTCTTTTCCCCCGTTTCATTCGTATATATGAGTTAGGATGAGCACCGCAGCCTTCTTCTACATAAGCGTGATGAAGCAAGAAAACGCCGAAATCGTACAGGGCCTCCGGCGGCGCAATCCTGACCTGCTCGACCAGTTGATTGAACGCTATCACTACAGGCTCATGCGTTACCTGCTCCACCTGACCGGCAACCGTGAGACAGCCGAAGATGTGTTCCAGGAGACCTGGGTCCGGGTGCTCGAGCGCGGCCATCAGTACAACGGCAAGGCGAAGTTCGAAACCTGGCTCTTCTCGGTGGCGCGTCATCTGGTGATCGACCTGTTTCGAAAGAAGAAGCCGGCGAGCCTGGAGGTCTTGAGGGGGTCAGGCGAAGACACGGGACCGATTGAGATTGAGAGCACCGGCCAGCCGTCGCCTTTTGAGTTTGCCGTCGGACGGGAAGAGTCCGCCCACATCGGCCTGGCCATGGGACACCTCAACCCCGTTTACCGGGAAGTGCTGATGCTGCGTTTCCAGGAAGAGTTATCGCTCAACGAGATTACGCGAGTCGTGGACGCTCCCCTTCCCACGGTAAAGACAAGGCTCTACCGGGGCTTGCGGGCATTGCGGTCCCGGGTGGAGGAAGCCGGGCTGGAAAGTGAAAAATCATGAAGAGAGCGGATCACCAGCGCGCGCAGCAGTTCATCGACGCCTGTCAGGTGGAAGGGATTTCACCCGAAGAGCGCACCTGGCTCGATTCGCACCTTTCAGCTTGCGAACCATGCTCTCAGCACGCCGGCGCAACCGAGCGCGCAATCCAGGCCTTCCGTTCCGTGCACATCGACACCGACCCGGCGCTGGTGCAGGCGACGCAAGCCAGGGTACGCGCCCGTGCCCGCGAGATACACGAAGAGGCGGAGAGGATGCGCCCGGTATGGATTTCTGCCGTCCTGGCGCTGGTGGTGACGGTAGCGAGCGCACCCTACATCTGGCAAGGATTGGAATGGCTGGCCGGGAAATTCGGCGCACCGGCGTGGGTTTTTCAGTTCGGATTCTTCTGGTTTTGGCTGATTCCCTGCCTGGTTGCCGCAGCTGCCCTTGCGGGCGGCCTGCTCGGAGAGCAGCATGCGGAAAGATTCCAGGTGAAATGAACCGCGAGGTGAGGGATTTCAGCAAGGGTCGGGAGGAAAGTGAGGTTGGATTATGAGCGAGAATAATTCCTGGGTTTCCAGGCAAATGCGAATCATCCCGAAACCGGCGAAGATCATTGCGTGGATTGCATTCGTGGGCCTGCTGGCGTTGATCTGGGTTCCGGATAAGCACTGGGATCCTACGCCTCCCGCGACGGTGCGAACACTGTGTCTGATCTTA
>JAPUME010000283.1 GCA_027294185.1 Acidobacteriota bacterium
ACTCTCTCAGGTTCAGAAACGCGCCATGATCACCGACCGCCTGGAAACCGAGATCACCCGCAAACACACCCGGGCAAAGCTCTAAATCGACACCCAGGACGTTTGCTCTCGGCAGGGTCGCGTTCGCGCATCTCACCTCGCCCCGGTTCAGGAAGTCGAGGAGACCATGCAGCAGGATTATCGGAAAAGGAACGGCTAACGTCGTGCCGTGAGAACGAGCCGCCGCGAGTCGAAGCTCAACGGTTTTCCGTTCAAGCCACCAAAGGGTCTCACCCTGGAGAATCCTGCCTGTCCGAGCAGGCCTACCAGTTCATGGCAGGAATAGTGGCGCACCCGGCAAGTTCCTTCCATTCGGACCCGACCGCGACGCGCCGTCCACTCCAGGGTAAGGACGCTGGTTGCGAAGTCGAAGCTCCGCTTCTGAGAAACAACAAAGTTCCCCTCCTGGAGTCGCTCCCGGGGCTCGAAGTGGCGAACCAGCCAGTCCCGATTGAGGACGTCCAGGACGAGCCACCCGCCGGGCCGCAGGGCACGATGAAAACCTTTGAGCACCTGCAGGTCTTCGGCATCCCCGTAGTAGCCAAAACTCGTAAAGAGGTTGAGCACCGCGTCGAAACGTTGGCGGTAGGCCATCCGCCTCATGTCGGCCTGCCGGAACTCAACCGATACGCCTTTGGAGGCGGCTGTCTCGCGAGCCTGCGCAAGCAAATCCGAGCTGATGTCCACGCCGGTTACGCGAAACCCGCGACGGGCAAGCGCCACGGCATGGCGTCCGAACCCGCAGGGAACGTCCAGAATGCGCGCGCCTGCCGGAAGCCGCACCAGCCGGATGAGAGAGCGAATCTCCTGGTTTGTCTGAGCACGGTTGGCGGTGAACGCCGGGCCTACCTGTGGCCAGAAAGTGCGGAAGAATCTATCATTCCAGGACATGGAGTGCCCTTCTGCGGTGAAGGCAACAAAGGATGGAATTGGCGGAGGGGGAAGGATTCGAACCCTCGTCCCGGTTTCCCGGAATGCGGTTTTCAAGACCGCCGGTTTCAGCCACTCACCCACCCCTCCGTGGCCGTTTTCACTCGAAACATTATAACGGCATCTCCCATAAAACCCGAAGGCCGTTCTCTGCGCCGACCTATTCCCTTCCCTTAGAAAGAACCCTGATGGTACCCTCATCAATATGTCTCCAGCCTGCCGGTTGAATAAACCTTCCCGAAGAGATTATGATTGACCCTCCGGAGAGAACGCTTTGAAGCGCACGCTCTTATTGATCTTCGCAGTCATCCTGGGACTCTAGGTCCCTCCGTCCCGGACGTCCGCCCAAACACTTCCTTCTCCGCTCGAACAATCGCGAAACCACGTCTACAACATGGATTACGGCGAAGCGCTTCGCCTGTTGAGGGACTACCGGAGAGAGCACCCCAAGGACATCATGGGACTGAACTACCTGGCGGTCACCTTGCTCTATCAAGAGATGAACCGTTGGGGAATTCTCGAAAAACTCCTCTTCGGCCAGACCCAGGCGGTCACGAAAGGGCGCAAGCCTAAAATCAGCGAGTCGTTTCGACAAGAATTTCTGGAGGTCATCGCTTCGGCTCAGCAGGTATCTCGTGACCGCATCGCAGAGAATCCCGACGACTGGGAGGCGCAATACTGGCTGGGCGTGAACCGAGCAACGTTCGGATCTTACCGCTATGCTCTCCAAAAATCCTACCTCGGGGCGCTGGGAGAAGCGAAGGCGTCACGGAAGCTGCATGAGAAGCTCGTCAAGCGGGACCCCGCGTTTATCGATGCGCAACTGGTTCCCGGCGCTCACGAATATATCGCCGGCAGCCTTCCCTGGTACATAAGAATGGTAAGTTCTCTGGCCGGCTATTCGGGAAACAAGAAGCAAGGCCTCCGCATGGTGGAGGAAGTGAGCCGCAGGGGCAAGCTGGCTCGCGAGGACGCCCGGTTCGTGCTTGTGCTTTTCTATGGCCGCGAGAAACGCCACCGGGAGCGGCTGGCTTTGCTTCAGGAACTGGCCAAATCTCATCCCCGAAACTACCTGGTCTTGCTGGGTCTGGCAAACACGCGTGAGATTCTGGGAGACTCCGAAGGGGCGCTCGAAGCTTACGAAACTCTTCTCGATCTGAGGAAAAGGGAGAACTCTTCTTCCCGCCCTCTGCCGATTTCGAGAACTTTTTACCAAGCCGGGCTGCTCAAGGCGAAAATGGGCCGGTCGGAGGAGGCGTTATCCGATTTTGAGGTCGCCAGCAATGGCGGGAGTGCAACCGACTTCTATGCCTTATTAGCGGAGCTGGCTGCCGCGGGGATTTACGAACAGCAGAACCGGGTGAAGGAAGCCATCGAAAAGTACGAAAAAGTGCGCGCAGCAAGTCCCAGGAGCAAGGAAGGACAACTCGCTCGAAAAGCCCTGCGAAGGCTCAAGCGCTGGTAAGGAACGGCAGGCCGGACCGGAACCTAGGTCGGGGCCTGGGTGGCCACGGCGGCCTTGTCGGCAACGGGAACACGCTTGTCGAGCGCCAGGTAGTCGCGCTTCTGATATCCGGTGTAGATCTGGCGAGGCCGGGCGATCTTCTGCTCTTTGTCGTCAAGCATCTCCACCCACTGACCGATCCAGCCCGGCATCCTTCCAATGGCAAACAGCACCGGATACATCTCCACCGGAAATCCCATCGCCTGGTAGATGAGTCCGCTGTAGAAATCGACGTTGGGGTAGAGCTTGCGCTTGACGAAGTAGTCGTCCTGAAGAGCGATTCGCTCCAACTCCAGGGCAATGTCGAGCAGCGGATTCCGCCCCGTCACTTCAAAGACCTGATCGGCGATTCCTTTGATGATTTGCGCACGGGGGTCGTAGTTCTTATACACGCGGTGGCCGAAGCCCATCAGAAGAAGCTCACCCTCCTTGACCCGCTTGACGTAGCCGGGGACATTCTTGATCGACCCGATTTCGACGAGCATCCGCAGCACCTGTTCGTTGGCGCCGCCGTGCAGCGGCCCGTAGAGCGCCGCCGCGGCCGCCGCAGCCGCGCAATAGGGATCGGCCTCCGAGCTTCCCACGCTACGCATCGCATTGGCGCTGCAATTCTGCTCGTGGTCGCCGTGCAGGATAAACAGCACATCCAGCGCTTTCTCCAGCACCGGATTCGGCTCGTATTTCGCCTCGCTCATCTTCCAGAGCATGTTCAGGAAATTTCCCGCGTAGCTAAGGTCATTGTCGGGATATATCATCGGCAGGCCGCGCGTGTGACGGAAGGAAAAAGCAGCCAGCGTCGGCGTCTTGGCGATGAGCCGATAGAACTGCTCTTTTCGTATCTCGGGATCACGGATCCTTTTCGACTTTGGGTAGAAGGTAGAGAGTGCCCCCAGCATGCTGACCAGCATTCCCATTGGGTGGGCGTCATAGCGGAATCCGCCCAACAGCTTTCGAATGTTCTCATGGATAAACGTATGGTGTTTGAGATTCCCCTCCCATTCATCCAACTGCTCTCCGTTGGGCAGCTCACCATAAATCAGCAGGTATGCGGTTTCGAGGAAAGAGCTTTGCTCGGCCAATTGCTCAATGGGATAGCCGCGGTACATCAGAATACCTTTGGCGCCGTCGATAAAGGTAACCTGACTGCGGCACGACGCCGTATTGGTAAAGGCCGGATCGTAACCCATCAGGCCGAAATCTTCCTTAGACACCTTGATCTGCCGCAAGTCCAGGGACCGGATCGTACCGTCTTTGATTTCGAGTTCGTAAGTCTTACCGGTGCGGTTGTCGGTAATCGTCAGCGTGTCTTTCCCCATCAAAAATTCCTCTTTTCCCAAAGGATGTTGGCAGAGCACCGGAAGGGACACACGGGAAGTGCCCCAAACCCAATGTTAGGGCACCCGGGGCGTCCAGTCAATGCGGCCGCCCACAAGTCCCGCCCGCCACAGGCAGACAGCCGGCTTCAGGGCAGACTGCGCGGACATCGATTGTCCCAATTAGGGGGTATTCTCATTCATCACAGGGGAACCCCTGCCGGCGAACGACGGCAAGGTCCCTCAACGCCATCCCGAACGGCGCATGCGAAAGCGCTAAAGCTTCAGATTCTCCAGGTAATCGTAGCTGATTTTGATGCTTTCAAGTGGAGGACGTTCACACTCATCCTGCTCAACGTAGTAGTGTTTCACGCCAGTATTCCGGGCCGCGTTGAAGATGCGGGTCCAGTTGATCTCGCCATGCCCCACCTCGGCGAACAGACCCACCCGGGGATCCATGGTCGTGGTCGGCGGATTGCCGGCCTTCAGATCCTTAATGTGCAAGAGATGAATACGCTCGCCGAGACGGCGGAAGTAGGCCACCGGGTCACGTCCGGCGTGCGTCACCCAGAAGCAATCCATCTGCACCTTCATTAATTCGGGATCGGTTCGGCGAAGGAGTTCATCGTAACCCAGGACGCCCCCATAGGATTTGAACTCGAAATTGTGGTTGTGATATGCGAATTGAATGCCCGCCTTCTTGCACTGCTCACCCACCTTATTAAACAGGTCCGCCAGCTTCCGGTAATCGTCCAGGGACCGGCGCTCGGAAGGATCAAGAATGGCACAGACCATATATTGGATCCCCACTTCGCCGGCATATTCGATGTGCTTTTCCCAACCGGATTTCATCATGGGAGTCACGTAGTGCGCGCTTGGGCAGGTTAGGCCGATGTCACCCAGTATCCGGCGGATTTCAGAAGCCTTCCGGTCGTAAAAGGTGAACATTTCGACTTTCTTATAACCGATGGCCGCCACCTTCTTGAGGGTTCCGACGAAGTCTTCTTCCAATTCCCGCCGTACCGTCCAAAGCTCCAAACCGATGGGGATCCCCAGTGGCTGGCCGAAAAGGTCAAATCCCCGGCCCGCGCCCAAAGCAACCGCGGTCAAGCCGAAAGCGCCGTTCCGCAAGAAGTTCCTTCTACTTATAGGCTGCATCTGGGTCCTCCTGAGGACTGATCTCGAATCCCTGAATACTGTAAAGATGTACGATTTCTCCCGAAAATCATACGACGGTATTCCTTCAATGCCAATCCCTTTTTCGGGATTTTGATGCAGAGAAGACTGTTATCCCGCCGGTCGAGGCTCCATGATTCCTATACCGCCTACTTGCAAAAGGTTAGGGCAATGTCTCAGAATGGCAAGGCAGGCCGCTGGTCTGGGAGGAGGGAGCTGCGTCACCATGTGGGCTCGAATTAGGAGGCATCCGTGAAAACTGTATTTGTGGTGGGCGCAGGCCCGGCCGGTATTTATGCCACGCAAAAACTCGCCCGTGCCGGCCACTCGGTCTTCCTGTTCAACCGGGATATCAAACCCGGCGGGCTGGCCGAATACGGCATCTACCCCACCAAAGATAAGATGAAGGGTGGGTTGCGCAAGCTGTTCGGAAGAATCCTGGATATGCCGAACGTTGCCTACTTCGGTCACTCGACCGTGGCGTCGGGCAAAGCTCTTACCATCGACCTGCTCCGGGAATGGAATCCCGCTGCGCTGGTTTTTGCCGTGGGCGCCCAGGGGACGAAAAAAATAGGCCTCCCCGGCGAAGATTCCAGGGGCGTTTATTCGGCCAAGGATTTTGTCTACAACTACAACCTCCTGCCTCCCTTCACATCCCAGGATTTCTCAACCGGAAAGAGGGTCGCCGTTATCGGCATGGGCAACGTGATGGCGGACCTCGCCCATTGGCTGCTTGTTGATGACCCAAACCTTACGGCCGAAGAGGTCATTGTAATCGCCCGCCGGGGTCCCTTTGATACCAAATTCGACCGGAGAGAGTTCGACTACATCGAGGAATACCTCGACTGCCGGGCACTCGAAGACGAACTGGGGCGAATTAAGGAGAGCATTGCCGCCGTCGGACAGGACACCGCCAAGGTCGCCGAAGCAAGCTTCCCTGCCCTGGCCAAGCCCCGCCAGGACCCGACGGGCGCAAGGCTCCGCTTTCGTTTCCTCTCCTCCCCGACCGCCATCCACGCTGACAAGGACGGCCGCATCGAACGCCTGACCATTACTGAAAACGAGTTGGTTCCCCGCAACGGGGGCACGACTGCCAGGGCCACCGAAAAAACCTCCGACCTCGAGGTAGATACGCTGATCTTCGCCATCGGCGACATCGTAGACCCCACTGTCGGCCTACCTTCAAACAAGGGTATCTTCCTCACCAATCCGGACCAGTCGCAATCGGAACAGGCCGCCTATGAGGTTTTCGACCCCCAGGGTGCACATGTCGTCAAGGGCAACTACGTCGTGGGTTGGGCGCGTTTGGCCAGCGAAGGCGTGGTGGGCAAGGCGCGCTATGACGCCGAACAGGGCGTAGATCACATCCTCAAGTATCTCGAAGGTGTGTCCGATGGCTCCACGCCGTCGGCCGCAGAAATCCGCGCCTCCCTCGACCGCAAGGGCCTTCGACCGGTCACCCAGGACGAGTTGGCCCATCTGGCCCGTGCCGAGCAGAGGCAGGCTGGTGAGCGCGGTGTCACGCCCTTCAAGTTCGGGATTGACCAGGAGATGCTGGCCGCCATTGAAGCGGAAAAGAGCAAATCCGGCAACGCCGCTGCATGAGACGATAGGCCCTGCGATCAGCTGAAACCCGGAATTCCAAACTCAAAATCCGGCGAGAAGCGCAAAATACCATGTGCAAACTCGTTCGCATTCGACTTGTCCTGGGAATGGTTCTCCTGGCCCTGGCCGTAGGGTCATCAACCCGGGCAAGCCGGAATCGCCTGGGAGCCTTCGAGCAGCAGACCAATGGTGGTGATGCCCAGCTTGGCGGTGGGGGCGAATTTGACGCAGCTTTCCAGGGGCGGCATTTGCAAACCAATGCCAGGCCGACCTAAATCGGAAATTCCGGCTTGAGCATGGCGGGCGGTTGGGTTAGGCTGTGAGCCATACAGGGAAAAGAAATCAAAATCAGGGAGGCTTCATGAGCGAGAAAAATACCGTTTCGCGCGTCGATGATCGTGATCGCAGGGACTTTTTCAAGACCGCTGGCAAAAGCATCGCGGTGGCGAGTGCCATGATGGCGGTGAAATCTTCCAGGGCAGGCGCGGCCGCTCCGCCGGACGGCGCCGGCAGGATCGCCTCCAACACTTATGCCGTCCGACATCTGTTCAAGCGGGTTTCCAGGTTTCGGCCTCCCACCGAGCATCAGAAACAGCTCAAGGAAAAATACGGCGAGATCACGATGCTGGACTTCCCTCAATTCACCAAGGACACCTATCCGGGCGTGAACAAGATGGATCTCTGGTCCTCACTCTTTGGAGACTCCGAAGATGAAGGGCAGTTCGGCACCCGGGAGTTTCGCGGAAGAACCAGGCGCGGCGACTTTGAACCCTCGCGTCCCACCTCTCGCAAATGGCTGGACAAGCTCGCCTCCAAGATCGCCTCCACGGGCGTGACGGCTCAACACATTTCAAACAACGCTCCGAGGAACATTTCCGATCTGGACGCGGAAAAGCGTCGGGAGGGGATCCGCATTGGAAAGATCTGGCTGGATGCGGCTAAACAGATCGGCGCCAAATCGATGCCCGTCAACACGGGCGGGCCAAGAATCGCCCCCTCCGCCTCGGCCGAGAGCGGATACCCGACGAACGACGAGATCGTTCCCTACATCAAGAACGCCATCGAATCGTTCAAACAGTTGGCCGACTACGGGGAAAAGGTCGGCGTCAAAACGACGATCGAAAATCATTGGGGGTTGAGCGCCAATCCGATGAACGTGCGCATCATCCTCAATGAGGTCAACAGCCCCTTCCTGGAAGCCTCACCGGATTTCTGCAACTGGGAGCATGAGTACATGCTCTACCACGGCCTGGAGGCTCTGATTCCCTACGCGTCGTCGATGGTTCACGGAAAGCGCTGGGTGCGGTATCCCCATGTGGACATTGCACGCTGCGTGGAGGTGCTGAAGAAGGCGAACTACCAGGGAACTATCGCCCTGGAGTACGAAACGAATAACGACGACCCGGTCGAGGGAACGCGGAAGTTGATGACGGACATCGTCGCAGCGTTATAACCGGCGGCGGAAACCCTCGTAAGCGAAGCAACGGATACCAGGGCGAGGAGAAATATCAAAGGTCCGGTACGCGTACCTGCGGATTCCCTCAGCGAAGCATTCCAATGCTGGGACCAATGGCGGGGCTTCTTCTTCCCTGTGGAGCCCACGCGGCTGCAAAGGCTTCAGCGACTATTCCCTTTCCGTCGCCCCACGTAGGTTTCCAGCCAGTGGGTGGTTTCCCAAAGCATGTGCAACACGGACTCGCGCGCCCGGTAGCCGTGACTCTCGTTGGGCAGCATCACCAACCTCGCCTTCACACCGTGCCCCTTGAGCGCATGGTAGAACCTTTCGCTCTGAATCGGGAAGGTACCGGAATTGTTGTCCGCCCCTCCGTGGATGAGCAGGATGGGTTCGTTGACGCGGTCGGCATGCATGAAGGGTGACATCCGGAAGTAAATTTCCGGCGCCTCCCAAAAGGTTCGCTGCTCCGCCTGAAATCCGAAGGGCGTCAGGGTGCGGTTGTAGGCCCCGCTACGCGCGACTCCCGTGGCAAACACGTCCGAATGTGCCAGCAGGTTCGCCACCATAAAGGCGCCATAGGAGTGGCCCGCGATGGCGATGCGCTTGCGATCGGCGATTCCCCGCTCGACCAATTCATCGACAGCCGCCTCAGCGCTTGAGACCAGTTGCTCCACGTAGGAATCATTGGGTTCCTTCTCCCCCTCGCCGATGATGGGCATGATGGGATCATCAAAAATAGCGTAGCCCGCCGCAAGATAAATCAGCGACGAAGTGGGACTGATTCGCGTGAAGCGGTAGGGCGACCGCCGCACCTGCCCGGCCGAGGCGGCGCTCTTGTACTCGCGCGGGTAGGCCCACATCAGCACCGGAAACGGACCGTCTTCGGGTTTCTTGCCCGGCGGAAGGTAGAGCATTCCGCTCAGCTCCACCCCGTCCGCCCGTTTGTACCGGATCAACTCCTTGTGCAGGCCCTTCAACTTCGGCGTCGGGTGCGGAATCCGGGTCAACTGAGTCATCTCGTCTTTCCCGAGTTTGCGCAGGAAATAGTTGGGCGGTTCGTCAACCGACTCGCGTCTGGTTACGAGAAGGCCCTCTTTCGCATCGATCACCACGATGGGCCATTCGTAGAGGGGAGCTTCCGACCGCCAAAGCCGCACGCTCTCCTTGCGGGAGAGGCTGTATTTGTCGAGGAATGGGCGGTTGCCCTGCGGCGACGCTCCCTGGCTGCGAAGAAAGAGC
>JAPUME010000284.1 GCA_027294185.1 Acidobacteriota bacterium
GCTGCTTCGACCCGGTGCCCGAGTCACACTGACCGTAACGGTTTCTGAGGGGAAAACCGACGCTCGTGCCAACCTGACGGTTCAGGTTCAAGGCGCGGTAAACGGCCAGGTGGTCTTGGGTGAGGTGTCTCGCGCCACGGCCCTGGAGGGATATTTCGGACTCCTCGCTCGGGGCGATGTGGACTTCGAGGTGAATGAAGTTCGTCTCTTCCCGGGTAGGAACCGGCCTGAGGCCGTCGCCCTCTCGAATCTTGTGGTCGCCATGCCGATGGGTCCCACCCTGCGAAAGACCGACCGTGGGTGGCGCGTCAAGGTGCTCTGCCTTTTCAGGTCCGAGGGCGAGCGGGCGAGCGTCCGAGTCTCCGAGGAACCGACCCCGCAATGGTCCCAGGTTCCCGAATCGGGTGAAGCGGCCATCGTCACCAACCGTTTCCGCCATCACACGGCCGTCATCGACACTCTCCTGCCGGGCGACCCGTCGGAGAAAGAGTTCACCTTTACGGTTTGGAAGGACGGAACAAACGTAACCGCCGACCCCCGGGTCCCGGACACCGTAGGCCGCCTCCCGCGCCTGCGCGCACCCTACCGACTCTGCGGTCTGAGCTGCCACGCCATCAGCGCCTTTCAATTCAGCGAACCGGAGAAATGTTTCCCCTGGCGGGTCCAGCAGCGGCGCTGGCACCGCATCTCCAACCCCGAAGTTTATCCAAAGGCCCGTCTCTTCCAGGAAGGATGGCTGTTCGAGCAGCCGCGCCCGGAATCCTTCCAGCACATCGACGAATTTCGCTTCCAAATCCTGCTGTGGGAAGACGACATCTGGTATCTGGAAATCCCCATCTTTCCTCACACCCTGGCCGATGTCTATCGCCTCATCGGTCTGACGCTCGGAGGAAAGGTGCAACGGCGGATGATGATGCGCCACTGGAACGTTCTCGACCCGGGTGACCACGACTTCGGCATGGATGACGTGAAGGGAACCGAACAGTACGCGGTCCGCACAATCGATAGCCTTCCGCAGGACGGCGAATACCTGCGAAGAAACTTTGCCGCCGTCCTTCACCTGGTCACCGCCGATGAGAAGGAGCACCGAACCGATCTTCCGGCCCGCTACACACGCTGGCAGATGCCCCGGGGAGATTTTTCTCTCATCATCACGGATGCCCGCCTGTGGCGAACTACTCAGGAGACTTCTTTATGGCGGGAGAACGGCTGGGAGGGTCAGGTCGCCTGGCAGAGAACCGATCCGACACGGACCCTGCTCGGGGAAGAACAATACGCCTGGCTCGAAAAGATAATTCGAACCGACCCGGCTCCCCTCATCGTGGTTACCGGCCTCAATGCGCTCCATACGGTCTGGGGTGAGGAAGCGGATCAGACCAGTCGCGTGTTCGCCGACTATGCAGGGTTCAACCGTGCGGCCTGCGACCGGCTGCTCGACCTGCTCAGTTCGCGTGAGGGAATCCTTACGGTTTACGGTGACGTCCATCTGGGGAGCATCCTGCGGAATCTTGAAAACGGAGTGGTGGAATGCAGCTTCGGGCCCATCGGCCGTTTCGGCGGTCGCAAATTGAAGCCCGGATTCGGCCCCTGGATGCAGGATTGGGACGGGCGCAATCTGGAAGTGCTGGCGCTCTACCACCAATACTACGAGGCGCCGGACCTCACCCCCTCCTCGGAGGGCCGGTACTGGAACTTTCTTGATCTGACCCTCGATCCGGATTCGTCGAAACCCGCCCTTACGGCAATGATCCGCAATGTGGTGGACGCTCCTCGAGATACTCCGCGTGGCGGGAGATATCTCGAAGCGTCCGCCTCCGAGACGGGACGAAATCCGGCCGGCTGGCTTCCCGCCTTTCAGGTGAGTCCGCGGGCGGCGGTGCGTGTCGCCCGGCTCGACGGGCTGCCCCTTCGCGGCGGGCGAGCGGGCGCGGACGGACGGGTGCGCAATTTCGGCCTGGTGGAAGCCCGCCCCGGCGAGAAGGTGCTGGTTCTTGTGGAGCACAAGGGAAAAGCCTCGGCCCGCATCCTGACGGTCCAGGCCACACCCTCGTAGATCCAAGAACAATACGGAAATCCGAAATCAAGCGAGGAGTTCCAAAATGCGCTTCTTTCATTCCAAGCTTCGGGCAGCCGCAGTTTCACTCGTATTCCTGTTCGCCGCGATGGCGTCTGTTTCGGCTCAATCCAGGCGGCAGCCGCCCGCATTTCACATCACCGCCGGCGTGGTGGACGACCAGGTCTTGCAGCGCGACTCGAACGACCGCGCCGATATCGCTTTATCCGGCCTGGCCACTTCGAGAGGGGCAGCAACGGTGGAGAGCCGGGTTCTGCGCCGCCACCGCCTGGTGGAAGGATTCGATTGGGCCGAGGCGGCCTCGGTTGGCAAGGGCGGAGAGTGGCAGGCCAGTATCAAGGGTCTCGCCCTTGGCGGTCCCTACGATATCGAATTTCGCCTGCTCGACAAGAAAGGGGCCACTCTCGACACCACGGGCATTCGCAACCTCCTGGTCGGCGACCTATGGATTCTGGCCGGGCAGTCGAATATGCAGGGCGTGGGTAACCTGGAAAACGTCGAGCCGACCAACGAGCTGGTCCACAGCTTCAATATGATGGATGAGTGGAGCGTGGCCGAGGAACCGCTGCATTCCATCCCCGACGCCGTGGATGCGGTCCACTGGCGCAGTAACGACCAGGGGGAACCGGAACGTTTGAGGGGCGAAAAAGCCGCCGAGTATCGCAAGAACCGGACGAGGGGAGCCGGCCTCGGCCTCCCCTTCGCCAATCGCATGGTCCGTTGGACGGGCGTCCCGATCGGACTGGTGCCGTGCGCACATGGCGGCACCTCTATGTCGCAGTGGGACCCGGCTCTCAAAGATCAGCGCGGCAAGTCCCTCTACGGAGCCATGCTGCGGCGTTTCCGGGCGGTGGGCGGAAAGGTTTCCGGAGTGCTCTGGTATCAGGGCGAATCGGACGCCAACCGGGAGGCGGCACCTTTCTTCGCCGACCGCTTCACCAACCTGATCCAATCCATCCGCTCGGATTTCGCTCAGTCCGATCTTCCCTTCTACTACGTGCAGCTTGGGCGCTACGTGAGCAGCCAGCCGCGGCTCTGGAACGCGATTCAGGAAGATCAGAGACAGGCCGAGCGGCAGATTCCTCGCGTGGGCATGGTGGCGGGCGTCGATCTGCCCCTCGATGACCCGATCCATATCGGCACCAGCGGGCTGAAGGTGCTCGGCCATCGGCTGGCGAATCTGGCTTGCCACGACCTGTTCCCGCAGGTATCTCGCTGCACGCGGCTCAAAAGAGGTCCCCGGCCGGCTCGCGTGATCCTGGATCGATCCGAAGGCGGCGTGCTTCGCGTGGAGTTTTCTGAGGTCAACGGCCGCTTGCGCTCGCGGGGGCGCATCTCAGGCTTCTCCCTGCGAAAACCCGACGGAACAGAGATTCCTGCCTTCTATCGCGCCAGGATCGATCCCGCCTCGCCGAAGAC
>JAPUME010000285.1 GCA_027294185.1 Acidobacteriota bacterium
AATCGATGGTCAAGCGGGGGGTGCGACCTTCCAGCCAGCCCTCGTACTCCCTGCGGGGGATGGTGAAGCGGTCACTCAGGCGGACACTTTCACGGTCCTGAAAGTAAACAGGGGTGATGAAGGAGCCGTAGGGTTCACCGGGCAGGAAGGAATCTTCCAGCATGATGGTGGCGTCGTTAACCTCGGCGCCGCTGTAGTTGAAGACGCGGACCGTGAGCGTGACCTGAAATTCCTCAACGAACTCCACGACCTCGCTCAACTCATAGAAGCCGGCGAAGTCCCGGCCGTCTTTCGCGGCCACCATGCTGAGGGCCAGCAGAATCAGGCAGACCAGGATTCCGGGCCTTGCACGAGAATCACATAGGGGTTGCATTTACCCCTCCTTTTTACGCTCCATGCATACGCAAGTACGCGCAAATGCATCTTGCATCAGACCGACTCGAGGTGAAACTTGCGTGCAGCTAGTTGATTTTCGCCAGTGAACACCACAGAAGAGGAGATGTCAAGATGAAAGAGTTTGCACAGGATGAAAGAGAATGGATACGGGGTGCGCGGGCCGAGTTCGATGGGGCTGCTTTTCGGGGAAAGGGTTAGATGTTGGAGAATGAAGCCTGGCAGCTTCCCGCTTTGAGCGCGTCTATCCGATGGGAATCAGGCGATCGACGACTGCGCTCACCACAATGGGTCAATTAGTTGTTTTCGATTCTTCTTTGGAGGAATACATCGCTTGGTCGGCTTCGTGGAGCATTTGATCCAGGTTCTTTTCTTCCGACCATTCGGCCAGACCCATACTGAGGGTCAGATCGAAGCCGGCCAAATGTCCCGCACGGTTCCAATCTTCGAGGGATTTGGTGATTCGTTCTATTACAACCTGTCCCCCGTCCTGAGGGGCGTCGGCCAGGATGACCAGAAATTCATCGCCGCCGTATCGAACCACCCCATCGGACCCGCGCACCGCCGCTTTGAGAAGCGTAGCGATTTCGGCAATCACGAAATCACCCGTCAGGTGGCCGAACCGCGTGTTGACCTCTTTGAAACGGTCCGCATCGACCAGCATGAAGCTCAGGGGTTTCCCCAGACGCTTGGCGCGGCTGATATACTTGGCCGTCATTTCGTCCAGCGATCTGCGATTGAAAACTTCGGTCAGAGGGTCTGTGAAGGACTGGAGGCGTAACAACTCACCCTGAAGCGCCGTGGAGATCAAAGCCTCGCGAGTCTTCCTCAACTCCAGACGGCGAGTAATGATGTAGGTGTTGAACAAAATGAGCAAAGCGACCAGGCCCAGAAACAACTCGCGCGAAACCTCGATCTCCATTCGTAACCGTTCCCCGCTCATGAAGGCCGAGGGAAATGTTAGGGCCAGCAAACCGGCGCCTACCACGATTCCGGAGAGCGTAACGATCAACCAGAGTTCCCAGTCGCGTTTTTCAATCACGGCCAGTTGCCCGCTCACTCTGGCGAGCACGCTCTGTGATTTTCCTTCCTTCAGCATCAGCAGGAAACCAGGGAAATCGGCATCGGTTCAATAGGGGACTGAGGAGGTTGCAGCGCTCGCCGCAACCGACTTAAATACCCCGAGACTAACAGCCGATTATTATACGGGATTGGGGGCCGTAGATGAAAGGGAGGCTTGAGGCATTTTCCTAATCAGCCGACCGGACCGCCCCGAGGAAGCGGATACTTCCCGATGCAAGTAAACATGGAACCCACGCCATTTTTTACTTATTATAGGGGCGGAAAAAGCCTCCCTTGCGGGGCGGAAGGCGGGAGGAGCGGGACGATGAAAAAAGTTAAATCTACTTATCAGGAAATCAAAGTGGCCGGTCGCGCCGTGGTGGATAAGGTCAAGTCGTTGATCCATCAGGGGAATATTCGCCGCATTATTATCAAAGACAACCGGGGGAGGACTTATCTGGAAATTCCTTTGACGGTGGCCACGGTAGGAACGCTGGTGGCGCCGATTCTGGCTGCGGTAGGCGCGTTGGCGGCCTTGGCTTCGCAGTTTACCTTTGGAGTCGAAAAGGTGCGGGGCGCGAAGAAGAAACCTGCCGCCGGGGGAAAGAAGAAGCCTAAGCGCCGGACCTGAGCCGGGCCGAATGCCCGCCGCTCAGGTTCGGTTGGGACCTCAGCAGATGCCCGCTTTCCCGCCCTGAATCAGGGTGAAACGGCTGCGCATCAGCCGGGCGTACTCTTCGACGTCGATTTCAGATACCTTGGGGGCGTCGGGGAATTCTCTCCAAATGTAGACGCCGTCTCCCTTATCGCTGATACCTACGGTAAATCCGGCCAATTCGGCTCGATCGAGAGCCTCCTGGGCCTCGACAGAGAGCTCCGACAGATTGGCACATCCGCTGCCTTCAAGCATCAGCAGCAGCCCCTCGCCCTGCTGAAGCTTATCGGCTGCCTCCTGAACCGGAACCCACTTGTTTTTCTTGCTCTCAGCAAAATCTTGGATGATTTCCATGGTTGCCTGGTCACCTTCCCAAAAGGTAATTTAGAAAGCGCTCTTCGCCACTGAGTAGAGCAGCGACAAAGCCGGCGCACACGTAGTGGCCCATTGAGCTCCTGCGGATTACCATGCCGGTCCGTCCGGGAAGGTTGAGGCGGCCCACTCTCCGAACCTGTTGCGGGCGCGCCGTCCCCGACCTGGCTTTGAATGAACCCTGCACAGAAGCCTCGCTTTCCATACCATCGGCCTCGCTAAGAGGAACTTTAGCTCTCCACCGGCCCAATATTTCTTAGTGCATTTCAGTGTCCAAGATGCCCTCAGAGGGGAAATATCAAGAAACTGCGTGGAGAGGAGGGGGAGAACCGCGACCCTCGGGTCGGGGGTCGCGGCTCTCCTGGGGAGAGTTGTGCCGGTTGCACAACAAACTTTAGAACGGGTCTCGTTGCCGGCCTCAGGACAGGCTGCCCTGGAACTGGCTTAGAACTGGTAGGAGACCCCCATCGCGAACTGGCCACGAGCCGCCAGCTCCACTCCGGGCATGGTGGCGCCGATGGCCTGGGCCACGCCGAAATCGACGTTGAGCTTCAGCTTCTCGGGTGCCGGAACGATGCGCACGAAGTAGGTGAACGAAGTGGGAACCGTGGCTCCCTGTAAGCCTTCGATGAAGTGCGGTTGCTGGGCAAACTCGGAGCCGACGATCAGCGTGCTTTTCGCCGGTCCTGTGAACACGAAGGCGGTCGCTCCGAAGAACCTTCCCTGCCACGCCGAGGCGTTGCCGGCAATGCCGAAGAGCGAAGCGTTGGTCTGCTTGAAGCCGAGACTGACCACGAAGGGCAGCCCTTTGACCTGGGTCACGGTCTTGGTGGCGACCATGTAGAGGTCACCGTTCGAGGTATCCTTTTCGCTCAGGACGCCGCCGACGTGCCGAACCTGGGTCCGGGCTACGAATCCCCATGAGATGGCCGGCATGTACTTCTTTTTCCAGGCGTTTTCGGGAATCAGGTTCACCTTGCCGTGAACCGTGTTGAAACCGCCTTCAAAAAGCGGGCTGAGGGCGGGTGTGGTGCCTCCCATGCTGAGCGTGCGGGTATAGCCGAATTCCACCCTCTTGAACATTCCGGTCGTCACCGAAGTCTGCATGTAGCCGCCGACCACGTTGCCGGTATCCAGATAGTGGAAGCTGACCTGCGGTCTTGCAACGCCTTTGGCAGGGGAGGCCATGGTGTAGGCAAAAGGGGTGATGAAAGCGCCCGTCTGCCCCTCCCAGTTCAATCCCTGCGCAGACGCGTGGCGGGGCGAAGCCACGAAAAA
>JAPUME010000286.1 GCA_027294185.1 Acidobacteriota bacterium
GATGGCAACCTTCTTCCTCACCTGGTACCACGGCCCGGCCACAGCGGTCATCCATGACCTGGCCCCCTTGCGGGTAAGAAGCGCGGCCTTCGGCCTCTACATGCTCTTTATCCATCTGGTGGGTACCGCGACCGCTCCTCCGTTGATCGGCCTGCTGGCGGACCGAGTGGGGCTCCGCACAGCCATGCTCATACCGGTGGCGGTTACGTTTCTTTCAGGGATTGGTTTCCTGGGAGTCAGTTTCCTGATGCGCAATAGAGAGCCGGAGTCGGAAGGCGTGGAAGCGAGCGAAGAAGGCCGCATGCCCGGTTCTGCCGACAGGCTCTCCTGAAGACGGCTACTTTTCTGACGAAAAGAACTGATTCAGAGCTTCCGTGAAGGGTTCGCGAGCGACGCCGCGTTCGGTGATGATGGCTGTAACGTAGCGATGAGGTGTTACATCGAAGGCAGGATGTCGGGCTGGGACACCGGCGGGTGCGATCGATATTCCCCGCAGCTCGGTTACCTCCCCGGGCGACCGCTCTTCGATCGAGATCTGTTCCCCCGAGGGCATGTCCCTATCAATGGTTGAGAGCGGCGCTGCGACATAGAAAGGCAGGCCGTTTTCCCTGGCCAGCACGGCCAGACTGTAGGTGCCGATCTTATTCGCCACGTCACCGTTCGAGGCGATCCGGTCCGCGCCGACGATGACGCATTGGACCTGACCCTGGTGCATGAAGTGTCCGGCCATGTTGTCGGTAATCAGGGTCACGGGAATGCCGTCTTTTTGCAGCTCCCAGGCGGTGAGGCGCGCGCCCTGCAGGAACGGACGGGTCTCGTCGGCGAACACATGGACGGACTTCCCCTGGGCGACGGCGGAACGCACCACCCCCAGCGCGGTCCCGTACCCTCCGGTGGCCAGCGCACCCGCGTTGCAGTGGGTGAGGATATTGCCTGATTCCTCAATCAGCCCGGCGCCGTTTCGCCCAATGGCCTCACAAATCGCAATGTCTTCCACCAGCATTCGTTCGGCTTCTTCCGTCAGATCTCGCCGGACGGCCTGAATCTTTTCCGCCTCTGTGCCCGTGGCCGCGGCCCGCGAACGCTCGAAAGTCTCCTTCATCCGTTTTAGTGCCCAGGGGAGGTTCACCGCCGTGGGGCGGGTCTCAAGAAGTGTCTTTGAGATTACATCAAGTTCGGCGGCCAACTCTTTCAACTCGCCCGCCGTAGAGTTCTTGATTCCCAGCGCAACGCCCATGGCCGCCGTGACGCCGATGGCCGGCGCGCCTCGGACCACCATCGCGCGGATTGCCTCCGCAACTTCCCCGTAGGTTTTGCAGGTGAGGTAGGTTTCCTCCTGCGGAAGTTTCCGCTGGTCGAGCAGCACTACGCCCGCTTCTTCCCACTTGACGGTAAAGAAGGTGGTGTTGGCTCCGGCTCGATTCTCAGTTCCCAAGGGTGACCGCCAGGTTTTGGAATCCGTCGGTTTCAAAATAGAGAAACGTAATCAGGACGAAATTGTAGGCCGCGTGCATAAGGATCGGGGAGGCAAGCGAGCCTGTCCGTGCCCGAGTAAGAGACAGGGCCAGCCCCACCAGCGAAACGAGGAGCACATGGTTCCATGCGCCCCAGTATTCCGGAACGTGACTCAGCGCGAACAGCGTCGCCGAGGTCACAACAGCCGTCGTGACACCGAATGTCTTTTCCAGGATGGCGAAGATGAACCCTCGGAAGATCAGCTCCTCCATAAAGGGCGCCAGCGTGACCGCAAACGTTGCTATGGCGATGGCGGCCCCGGGTGACGTGAACTGGTCATGTAAAGGGAAGGTCTCCTTGTCCGGCAGAAGGGTGGGAGCGAAGCGCACCGCCAGCGCCAGGCCCAAACCCGCAAGCAAGGAGCGGCGTATGAGGCGACCCGTGGGTCGCGTCAACCGCAGGCTAGCCCAAAAGGGGCGGCGGGTACCTCCGACAACGAGGAAATAAATAAAGCCGAACTGAAACAGGAGGAATACGGCTTGAAGGCCCAGCACCATATATGCGGACCGAAAAACCAGCTCCACAGGCAAGTTCAACCCAAGCCAGGGCCTCAGAAGCCCGTAGCCGAACACCGCCACGGCCTGTACCAGCAGGAAGCTCATCGGTGCAAAGATGAGATACGCGATTAAGTCTCGAATCTTCCAGGCAGGTGGCAGGGACGCTTCTGAGGGAGCATTTGAAGAGAGACCGTCTCCCGCTGGGGTCCCGGTATTTTGATCGTTGAGGGGGGACTTTACCTCGATGGCGGGGAGGTCGCTCATTCCCCCCCCGAACGCTTTGTTCGTTTCTTGCGATCCGTTTCGAGCACGGTTGCAGCAAGCAACGGGATCATCAGCTCATGGTGGCCTGTGAGGGCGTAACCTTTTCCCGTGCGGGCGGTAGGGCGCAGCACGACGTTCTGCGTCGGCCGGTAGTGCTGAATGAAATCAAAGTTGGCGGTGACGATGCGCTGCAGCGAGTGGCCGAGATTCCGCGCCAGGCTCACGCATTTCAGGAACACTTCGGGAAGAATCACCGCCGAGCCCAGGTTCAGGTAAACGCCTCCGCCTCCCATTTTGCTGACCATGCGGGCCAGCAGGCGGAAGTCGCGGTGACTCGCTGCGCCCAGCGCCGCCGCATCGACGCTCGGATGGTTCATATTAATGTCTGTGCCGATCGCCAGGTGCACGGTTACCGGAATCCGTTGACGGTAAGCGGTCGAAAGCAGGCTCGCTTTTGCAAATCGCGGCCGACGACGGGATGGATTCAAGATTTTGCCCACGGCCTCCCCGGCCCCCAGCCCTTGGGCATCCCCGGCAGAAATGGCCACGTTGATGGTGCGGCTGGTCTCCTCGGCCATCCCGAATTGACCTTTTCCCAGCCCGGCTTCCACGTCTTCTGAGGTGTGTCCTACCCAGGCGATTTCGAAATCGTGAATCATCGCCGCGCCGTTCATCGCCAGGCAGGAAACGAATCCGCGGCGCATCAGGTCGATGAGCACCGGCCCCAACCCGCATTTGATGACGTGGCCGCCCAGGCCCCAGATGATCGGCTTGCGCTTCCGCCGGGCGGCGACGACAGCCTCCGCCACCGCGCGCAGACTCTGGACGGCCAGTATGTTCGGCAGGCCATCGATAAACTTGCCCACGCTCGCTCCCGGTTTGGGAGGAACGGCGAAGTCGGCCACGCCCACCTTGCTCGACCGCTTGGCCAAGGGGTAGGTCTTCACTCCCTCAAGGCTGAGAGGCGGGATTCGATAACGGTTCATGGAATCCTATGGCAAACGGCCCATACGGGTTTTCAGCTTTCGGGGTTTTCCCCGACGCGGTCTGGCCGCGGACTTTTTCGATTGTTGGCGGCGGGAAGCCGGGACGTTCTTCAGCACTTTGGCCAGGGCCTGCCCGGTGTAGGACCGCTTGGCCCGAACGATCTGTTCCGGTCTGCCCTGCGCGACGATGCGTCCGCCGCCCTCTCCCCCCTCGGGGCCGAGGTCGAGGATCCAGTCGGCCTGCTTGATGACATCCAGTTGGTGCTCGATGATGATGACGGTGTTGCCCAGGTCTGTCAAGCGGTTGAGCACCTCGAGGAGTTTCCTGACGTCGTCGAAGTGAAGGCCCGTGGTCGGCTCGTCGAGAATGTAAAGCGTGCGCCCCCTCCCTCGGCGGCTGAGTTCTTTGGTCAGCTTGATGCGCTGCGCCTCTCCGCCGGAAAGCGTCGTTGCCGACTGGCCCAACTGCAGATAACCCAGTCCGACGTCCACCAGGGTCTGCAACCTGGTATTGATCTGCGGGATGTTTTCAAGCGCGGGCAAAACGTCCTGCGCCGTCGATTCCAGCAGGTCCGCGATAGAGTAACCCTTGAACTTGACGGCCAGGGTTTCCGAGTTGTAGCGACGGCCGCGGCAGACATCACAGGTGACGAAAACGTCGGGAAGGAAATTCATCTCGATTCTTCGCAACCCCTCTCCCAGACAGGTCTCGCAGCGGCCCCCCTTGACATTGAAGCTGAACCGGCCCGCCCGGTAGCCGCGCGCGCGCGACTCGGGCAGCATGGCGAAAAGCTCGCGTATGGGCGTGAAGACGCCCGTGTAGGTTGCCGGGTTCGACCGCGGCGTGCGCCCGATGGGCGATTGGTCGATTACCACCACCTTGTCGATGTTTTCCGTGCCCGACAGGCTCCGGTGCGCCCCCGGCTCCGCCAGCGCCCGATAGAGTTTCCGGGCCAGGGCGCGGTAGAGGATGTCATGGACCAGCGTGGATTTTCCCGATCCCGAGACACCCGTGATGACGTTCATCATGCCGAGCTGGAAGTGCGCGTCGATATTCTTCAAATTATTCGCGCGCGCACCGAGCACCGAGAGCCTTTTGCCGTTCAGGGGACGGCGCTCGGGAGGAACGGGAACTCGAAGCCGCCCCCTCAGGTATTGTCCCGTGAGGGATGCAGGAATTTCCGTGATCTGGATTGGTGTCCCGCATGCTACCAGGTGCCCGCCCTGTTTCCCCGCGCCGGGGCCGAGGTCGATCACATGATCGGCCCGCCGTATGGTCTCCTCATCGTGCTCGACGACCAGGATGGTATTCCCCAGGTCGCGCAGGCTTTCGAGCGCTTTGAGAAGACGCTCGTTGTCGCGAGGGTGCAATCCGATGGAAGGTTCATCCAGAACGTAGAGGACGCCTCTCAGCTTCGACCCGATTTGGGTCGCGAGGCGAATCCGTTGTGTCTCGCCGCTTGAAAGGGTGGATGCTGCCCGGTCCAGGCTCAGGTAACCGAGACCCACGGATTCGAGGAACGCGAGGCGCTCAGCGATTTCACCGACGATGCGACCTGCGAGGATTTCCTCTCGTCCCGAGAGACGAATCTTCCGGGTGAACTCGGAAGTCCCGTTGATGGATAGCGCGGTGAGCTCGGCGATGGAAAGATGATCGACTTTCACCGCCAGGCTCTCAGCTCGGAGACGTTGGCCGCGGCACAGCGGGCAGCGCGCCGCCGACATGTACCGCTCCATCCACTCCATGTATTTTTCCGAAGGAGTCTCCTCGTGCCAGCGTCGCAGCAGGGGAATGATCCCGGGGAAGATGCGTTTGCGCGATCGTGTACGGGCGCCTCGACCGAAGAGGATCAGGTTCTGTATCTTCTGTGGAAACTGCTGGAAGGGGGTTGCCAAATCGAAGTCGTAGAGTCGGGCCGTGCGCAGCAGGCTCCGGCGGAGAACTTTGGA
>JAPUME010000287.1 GCA_027294185.1 Acidobacteriota bacterium
GCAGATATTGTGTCTTCTGTTGCTCGGTCCCAAAAAAAACGATCGGCAGAGAGCCGATGCCAACCTGAGTCCCAAAAGTGGAGGAGAACGACCCCTGCGCGGCCATCTCCTCCGCAATGACCAGGGTACTCATCTTGTCCAGGCCGAGGCCGCCGTAGGTCTCGGGAATTTCCGCCGCCGTCAGGCCCAGCTCGGCTGCCTTTCCCAGCAACTGGCGCGAAAGAGTGTGCTTCTTCGCAGGGTCCTCCAATTCGGAAATTCGGGGGATGACCTCCTTCGACACGAACTCCCGGGCGGTTTGTGCGATGAGTTGATGCTGGTCGGTTAAATCTTCCGGCGTAAAGACTTCATCGGGCGGGCAAGGTTCGATGAGGAAGGCGCCCCCCTGGATCATCCTGGATGTGGGCGGGCGTGTGGTGGCCGGTGTCGTGGTCATTGCCTGCTCCTGCTTTAGGCAGCCAGGTTCTCAAATATTCCGGCGGCGCCCATGCCTCCTCCGATGCACATGGTCACCATGCCGTAGCGCGACCCTTGTCGCTCCATTTCACCGAGGAGACTTGCCGTCAACTTGGCTCCCGTACACCCCAGGGGATGTCCCAGTGCGACGGCTCCCCCGTTTACGTTGATCCGTTCCGGGTCAAGTCCCGCCTCCTGGATCACCGACAAAGCCTGCACGGCAAAAGCCTCATTCAATTCAATCAGATCGATATCGTCGAGCTTCAACCCGGCCAGTTTCAAGGCCTTCGGGATGGCGTTCACCGGGCCGATGCCCATGATTTCGGGCGGGGCGCCGGCGGCAGCGAAAGCCACAAATCGCGCCAGCGGCTTCAACCCCAACTCCTTCGCCCTCTCGGCAGACATCACCAGGGCCGCCGCGGCGCCGTCCGAGGTCTGGGACGAGTTCCCCGCCGTAACGCTTCCCCGCGCATGAAACACGGGCTTGAGCTTCGAGAGGGCTTCCAACGAGGTATCCCGGCGCGGCCCTTCGTCGATTGTAAAGGTAACCTTGCGGGTCTCAGGGGTAGAGTTACCATTCATGCTGATTTCAGTGACTTCAAAGGGCACGATTTCCTTTTGAAACTTTCCGGCTTCTATAGCGGCCAGTGCACGCCGGTGGGAACGCAATGCGAATTCATCTTGCCGCTCACGCGGGATGGAATACTTGCGGGCCAGGTTTTCCCCCGTGAGCCCCATGCTCAGGTAGACGTCGGGATAGTTCTCGACCAGATAGGGATTGGGCCGGAAGTGATGGCCGGCACGGGGCAGCAGGCTCATGCTCTCCGCTCCCCCGGCCAGCATGACATGAGCGAAGCCGGCCATGATGCGTTCGGCTGCGAGCGCAATCGCCTGAAGCCCTGAGGAACAGAAACGGTTGATGGTCATGGCGGAAGTTTCAATGGGCAGACCCGCGCGCACGGCAGCGATGCGTGCCATGTTCATTCCCTGCTCGGCCTCCGGCATCGCACAGCCGAGAATCACGTCTTCAATCTCGCGCTTGTCGAGAGCGGGAGTGCGCCGCAGCAGTTCCCGGAATACGGCAGCCGCCAGCTCGTCGGGCCGCGTTTGGCGCAACGTCCCTCGCGGAGCCTTGCCCACCGCAGTGCGCGCAATGGCAACGATGACTGCTTCCCTCATGATTTTCTTCTCCTACCTGAGACGGGGATTCTCTTCCTCCCGCCCTGTCAATTTACAATTCACAATTCACTGTTCAATGTTCATAGTAGCGCACAACCCACTCCGCCACACAGCAAGGTTTTTGCGCCCCCTCGACCTCGAGGGTCGCAGACCAGGTTACCTCCATTGCGTCGGTGACTTCACGCAGCGATTGCAGAGTCAATCGGGAACGAATCCTCGAACCGGCCGGAACCGCCGAGGGAAAGCGAACTCGATTCAACCCGTAGTTGATTCCCATCCGAATCCCGTCCCGAATCTCAAGTGAATCCTTCATCAACGGGCTCAAAAGAGCTAAAGTCAAAAACCCGTGCGCGATGGTGGTGCCATAGGGGGACTCGTTTTTCGCCCGCTCCCGGTCCACATGAATCCACTGCCGGTCCTCGGTGGCCTCCGCAAACCGGTTGATCCGTTCCTGGGTGATTTCGAACCAGTTGCTGGTGGCAATCTCTTGCCCCACAAGATTCTTCAAATCTCCCAGCTTCTCCACGACGCACTTCGCCATCAAAGCCCTCCCGTCACTTCGAGCACCTGCCCGGAGATGTAATCGGAAAGCGGCGAGGCGAAAAACAAAACCGCACCCGCCGCTTCCTGCGGTGTGCCGGGCCGCCCGAGAGGAACGAGAGTCTTGGAAATCTCGCGCTGTGCCGCAGGAACCCCGAGGGCGATCTCCGCCTCTCCACGGCGGATTTTCACTCCTTTCTCCTTATCCCGGGTCAGACGCGTGTCAATCCATCCGAAAGCGACGGCGTTGACCTGAATATTGAATCTGCCCCATTCGCGAGCCAAGGTCTTAGTGAGACCCACCACCCCCGCCTTACCGGCAGCGTAGTTGGCCTGCCCGGCATTGCCGCGCGTGCCCGAGGTGGAACTGATGTTGACGATCTTTCGAGCCTGCGCACTGCCCCGCT
>JAPUME010000288.1 GCA_027294185.1 Acidobacteriota bacterium
TTCAGGTCACTCGCCGGCGTCCTCGTAGCCAACAAAGAGAAGGGCCCTTTGGAGACCTCTTTGACCGCTTCTTCGGAACACCGGAGGGGGGACCCCCTCCACGGCAATCCAATCTGGGCTCCGGCGTCATCGTTGATGAACAGGGTTACATTCTTACGAATCACCATGTGGTGGTTCGAGGCCGGGACGGGGAAGTGGTCGACCGGATCCGCGTGCGCCTCCACGGCGACGAAGGAGTCCACCAGGAATACGATGCCAAGGTGATCGGGACCGACCGGGAAACCGATTTGGCTGTAATCAAGATCGATGTGGACCACCCCTTGCCTCACGCTGAGTTTGGAGATTCCGAGTCCATGCGCGTGGGCGACTGGGTTCTGGCTGTCGGAAGCCCCTTCGGCCTGAGGTCCACCGTGACTGCCGGTATCATCAGCGCCAAAGGCCGGGACCTCGAACCCGGGCCGCAGGGACAGTTCAAATCTTATATTCAGACCGACGCCGCCATCAATCCCGGCAACAGCGGCGGCCCTCTGGTCAACCTGGCCGGACAGGTGATCGGCATCAATACGGCGATCGTTACCCGCAGCCGGGGCTATGACGGAGTAGGTTTCGCCATCCCCTCCAAGACTGCCCGGACTGTCTATAACTCAATCATCAAGTCAGGGCGAGTCACACGCGGCAGCATCGGGGTCACTTTCAATGCCGCCCCGAATGAAGCCTTGCTGCGCGGTTTTGGCATCGACCATGGAATCGTTATCAACCAGGTGGAACCGGGCAGCCCGGCCGACAGAGCGGGCATCCAGCGCGGAGACGTGATACTCGGCGTGGACGGCACGTCGGTAAGCGATGGTGACGATTTAGTCGAAATTATCGCCGCAACACCCGTCGGTGATGAGGTAAAGATCGAGATTCTTCGGGATGGAAAGAGGAAGAACCTGGACGTGGAAATTGCCGACCGTTCCGTTCTCTTCGCCAGGGACCTGGGGTACCGACGCGAGGAGGTCCGCGATGCCCCCGCTGGGCGAAAAGGAAACCTGGGAGTGTCGGTCCGCAACCTGACATCCAATCAAGCGCAGGAAATCGCCAAGCAACTCCAGTTGGATGAAGCATCCGCAGGAGTCTTGGTGACGGACGTCGATGAAGGCGAGTTCGGCGAAGATGCCCTGGGAATTCGCTCGAATGACGTTATCCTGGAAATCAACCGGAACCCGATCGGCAGTGCCGGCGATTTCCGGCGGATGGAAGAGGAGTTGGAATCGGGTATGGATGTCGTGATCCTCGTGGCACGTCGAGGAAGACGGGGCTTCGACACTCACTTCCTGGCGGCACGCATGCCCTAGCCGGACCCTGCCGGGCAAACCTTGAATTAACCAAGAGCGATCCTGATACGCATAGGGTCGCTCTTTTCGTTTTGGGCGACTCAAAGCAAATCTTGAACCGAACCTAGAATCCATGGGCAGAAAACGCAAATCAACAGTCCCTTTTATCGTTTTGGGCCTGGCGATCGTCGGGGGGGGCCTGTGGCGCCACCTCGATCAGATGCCGGGCAGCCCTCTCACCCGCCTCTGTACCCGGGTTGTGGATGGAGACACGATTCAACTTGAGGGTGGCGAAAGAGTCCGCCTGATCGGCGTCGATACTCCCGAAAGTGTGGCGCCGAACCGCCCCCAGGAGTTTTTCGGACTCGAAGCCGCGGCATTCACGCGCCAATTAGTAGAAGGGAAGCAGGTTCGGCTGGAGTTCGGCGATGAGCGATACGACATCTACGGGCGCACCCTGGCGTATGTTTATCTTTTGGAGGACGGGACCTTCCTGAATTCCGAAATCATCCGACGGGGTTACGGATACGCCTACACACGCTTTCCCTTTCGTTACCGGGACGAGTTTAGGCGCCTGCAGCGCGAGGCTCGCGAGAATCGAATCGGGTTGTGGGCCCGCTAAGCGAACTCATGGGAAGAAACCGAAGAGGAGCCTGAGGGTGCTACTTTCCGGAGGCTTTCGGAGTGGATGCCGCCTCCAGGAGGCGCTCTTTGCGGTAGATGAGATCGACGACGTTATAGGCGGCGATTTCGAACTCATGGCCGTGCGTGATGGCATCGGTCGGACAGGCCTCGACACAGTAACCGCAGAAAATACAACGGTTGTAGTCGATGTTATAGACCTCAGCGTAACGTTCACCCGCGCTAATCCGCTGGTCGGCGGTATTATCACCGGCCTCGATGTAGATACAATGGGACGGACAGGCGGCGGCACACAGGAAGCATCCCACGCACTTCTCCAGCCCGTTTTCGTCTCGACGCAGAACGTGCAGGCCCCGAAAGCGTCCTTCGAAATGGACCGGCTCGTCGGGGTAATTCTCCGTTACGGTAGGCCGCAGCATGGTCTTGAAGGTTACCGTGAAGCCCTTGGCGAGCGCTGAGACCGACCGGACCACTTCTCGCAGGATATTCGCCATAAAAACTCAGTATACTCACCGAATTACAAACGGTCAATTGCGCTCAGAGGCGGCGACTCTCCGGTTTTTCCCGCACCAGGGGAGGGGGAGGGGCCGGGTTCAGAAAGCCATTGAAAATGCGGGGGCAAGCGAGGTAACATTCTTCGAGTGCAGAGAACCCCAGGGCGAAGACCTGCATCTAAGTTAATTGAAGCAAAGGGTGCCAGTTGATAAAAGTGAAGTCCCGTGGAGGAAATGATCCGATGAGAAAAACCCTTCGAGCTGCCGTTGCCGTCTTTCCCGCGCTGGCTCTCCTACTCTGCAGTGGTACGCTTAAAGCAGAAGAGAGTTATGCGATCTCCGCGGGAACAACTCTCAACATCCGTTTGAGCAAGACCTTAAGCACCAAACGAAGCAAATCCGGAAGCATCTTCCGAGGAAAGCTGATCGAAGCGCTTTTCGTGGATGGCATAGAAGTCGTCCCCGCAGGCACCTACGCCGAGGGCCGGGTTACCTACGTTAAGAAGCCCGGCCGTGTAAAGGGCGTCGGGCAGATGCGCCTTCACCTGGAAAAGCTGATCACCTTCAGTGGCACAGAAATTCCCATTGCCGCGCCGCTTGAGGGAGCCGAGGGTGCTCCCGGAGCCAAGGTCAAGGGTGAGGAAGGAACGATCAAGGGTCCGAGTTCCAGGAGCGGCGAACTCATCACCGCTGCGGTCATCGGGAGCACTGCGGCCACGGTCGGGGGGCTCACCGCCGGAGGTTCCGGCGCCCTCTATGGTGGCGGGCTGGCTGCCGGCGCCGTTGGCCTGCATTCCTTGTTCAAGCGCGGAAAGCATCTCCTGCTGCCACAGGGAACGGAACTAATTTTTGTCCTGGCGCGATCCGTTACGGTTGAATTGGAAGAGGACCCATTGTACGACAACCCCAATTTTTTCTGAAACTTCCCGAAGGCCACGCGCCGCTTTACTCCCTTGCGTGGCCAGACCTCTCGTCAGCTCTTTGGCTCGGCGAGCTTGCGCTCGATGTCGGCGATGATCTGCTTGCCGTGGAAGCGTCCGTTTTCAATGAAGATCTCGTTGGTCTTTGCGCCGGCGATGATCACACCCGCCAGATAGATACCCGCCACGTTGCTCGCCAGGGTCTCGGAATCACACTTCGGCCGTAGGGTCTTCGAATCCACTTCGACTCCGAATTGCCGCAGCAAATCCACGTCGGGATGATAGCCGGTCAGGGCGAATACGAAATCGTTTTGGATGGTCCGACACTCACCCTGCGAGTTTTCCACACGGATTGCGTCCCGGGTAATTTCCACCACTCGCGTTTCAAACAGAGCTGGAATGGACCCTTCCTTGATCCGATTCTCAATGTCCGGCTTCACCCAGTATTTGATACTGCGGCTCAACTCCGGCCTGCGGTGAATCAGGACCACCTCCGCGCCGTGCCGATAGAGGTCCAGGGCGGTTTCCGCGGCTGAGTTCGACCCGCCGATGACGGCCACCCTCTGCTCGTAGAATTCATAAGGGCCGGTGTAGTAGTGAGAGACCTTGGGCAGTTCCTCACCGGGGATTCCCATCAGATTGGGCAGGTCATAGTAGCCGGTGGCAATCACAAGCTTGCGGCTATGGTAGCAATGTTTTTCTCCCTCCCCCTTTTGGGTCGAAATGCGAAATGCGCCATCCTGCCCATCGATATTCACCACCCGCTCATAGAATCGAATGGATAATTGAAACATTTGAGTCACGGAGCGGTAGTATTCCAAAGCCTCTTCCCGTGTCGGTTTCACATGAACGCTGGGGAAGGGAATGCCTCCGATTTCGAGCAACTCCCGGCTGGTAAAGAAGCCCATGTTGGGCGGATAATTATAGAGCGAATTGACGAGGCATCCCTTGTCGACCAGGAGATACTTCAGCCCTGCATGCTTGGCATCGATGCCACAGGCAAGACCCGTCGGGCCGGCCCCGATAATGAATACGTCCAATACGTCCAAAGGTTCTTTCACCCGATTCCTTTCTTCCCTTGTGCCTTCTTGTCGAGAGGAGTCGTCAGCAGCTCCAACAGTTCCCGCTTGAAATCCTGAAACTGTGCCAGGAGCCGGCTGTCGGCCCGGACCACTTTCTGATGGAATAGGAACTTCTTGCCTTCGCCGTCCTCTACCAGCATTCCGATGCCCTCTGGAAAGCGGTAGCCGGGCTGGCCGAACACCTGCCAACCGTCTGCTTTGGGCTCGAGCAGAGCGACAAAGCCACGCTTTGTCGCCGCCAGGTAGGTGGCGAAACGCTCATAACGCACAAACTCAAAGCCGGATTCCTGAAATCTTTCCAGAATCTTCAGGTGTGCGGGACCGATGCTTGCAATGGTTTCTTCCACGGATCGATACGACTCTTGCCAATCATCCAACCTTCCAACCTTCTAACAATCCAACAATCCATCGACCGATGTATCAATTGATCAATGGATCGACGGACCAACGGATCAACGGATCAATGGACCAATCTCCCGGGCAGGGAAGTCGCCGGTTACTTCCGGGCCAAAATAAGCGGTGAAACCGAGGAACACGGAATTCGGCGCACGCCCTGAAAGCCCGCCTTGCGGCACCAGGAACGGATCTCTTCGAAGGTGAAGGCATTGCCTTCCTCGGTATACATCAGCATGTTGACCGCAAAGATGAGCGGGAACAGGTCCTTCCGTCGCCCGGAATCAGGATTGATCTCAACGATGAGTATCTGTCCCCCCTCTTTCAGCGAACGATAACATTGTTTGATCAGGGATTGGCTCTGCCGTGCGCCCTCCGAATGGAGGATATGGCCCAGCACCACCAGGTCATAGCGCTTACGGCCAAACTCGATCTTGTGCCAATCTCCCGCCAGGAACTCATATTGTCGTCGGACGCCATGACGCGAGGCAAACCGCTTCGTCACCTTCAGCACTTCCGGTAAATCGAGAGCTGCCACCCGCACGGACGGATTCCGCACCGCAAATGCAATCGACCAGGGACCGGCCCCGCAGGCAACGTCCAACATTCCCCAGTCTTGATCCCGGCCTCGGGGAGCGAGTCGTTGTGCCACCTCCCGCGCCACCAGGAAATTTCCAGGAAACAGGGCCTCCGCCAGGCGGGGAAAGTAGCGGTTTCCCAGGCGCACACGGTTCATGGCTCTACGCGGTTTTCCCCGGCGAACAATGGAGGTAAGGTGCTTCCAATCGTCCCAGGGATATTTTGTGCGAACGACATAGTCACCCAGAAAGTCTGTCTTTCCCCTGACCAGAAAGTGTGCCGCTTCTTCACCAAGAAGGTATCTTGAGCCGGACTTGCGAAGGAACTGACCCGCCGTCAGCGCATCCAGCAGCGCGCGCAGACCTCGCCGGGAGGCCCGGCAGGCTTTGGAGAGAGATTCAACCGTTCTGTGCCCGCGCGCCATCCGGGAGAAAAGGTCGAGCTCGATTGCGGTAATCAGAATGCGCGTCCGCGTATAGGCCCACAAATCCTCGAAGATGCGCAGGGGAAGCTTTCGCTCATGGTGATGTCCACAATTCATGGCGTGTCAGGACCAGATATTCAAACAATCTTTAGGGGAGGGAGGGTCGCCCCAGGAGATTCAATCCAGGGCGGCAAAGATCAGGATTCGGCGAGATGGAAACGGCAGCCGTATCGTCCTCGTCCTATTCATCGTTCTTGATCAGGGAAAACTGCTCCTCACCCAATCGTTCGATTATAGCATGCAGTC
>JAPUME010000289.1 GCA_027294185.1 Acidobacteriota bacterium
CGCATCCACCCCGACAGCTCCGACTTCTTCTGGCACACGAACGACAACTCCTTTCAAGAGGACTCCATCTACTACGTACGCCTTCGCCAGCGAGGAATGGTCCGCGACCGCATCGCCATGGCCTGGTCCAGCCCGATTTGGGTGAAAGCCTACGATTCGCCCTGAGCCGCGGGCAACCTCACCGGGCCACGCTCCACGGCGATTTGGCATGCACCTCGACCCGCGCTAGGATAGAGAGTGCGAGATGAGTGACAAGGTGCAGCGAAAGTTCAATGCCTGTCTGGAGGAGAAGAAATTCTTCAGCGCCGGAGACCGCGTCGGAGTCGCCATCTCGGGCGGAGGGGATTCGGTGGGGCTGTTTCATCTGCTCGAACGAGTTGCCCTCCAAAAAGGGTTGCAACTTGTCCTGGTCCACCTCAACCATAAACTCCGTGGCGCTGATTCCGATGAAGACGAATCATTCGTAAAGGAACTGGCTCGCTCGCACGACCTTCCTTTTTTCTGTCGGGGAATCGATGTCGCAGCCGAGGCGAGCCGCGAGGGCGCAAACCTGGAAGCCACGGCCCGGCGCCTGCGATATGAGTTTTTCCAGTCCCTGATGGAAGAAGGCCGTCTGGACAAAATCGCCACAGGACACACGGCGAACGATCAGGCGGAAACCGTCCTGCTCCGCCTGCTTCGCGGCAGCGGCACCGAAGGTCTGGGGGGAATTTACCCGACCCTGGAAGGGCGGATTGTGCGCCCTCTGCTGAACATCACCCGCCAGGAGCTGCTCGGATTCCTCGAAGAAAACCACCTTCCCTTCCGAATCGACCAGAGCAACTTCGACAGGCGTTTCCTGCGCAATCGCGTCCGGGCTGAGCTGCTGCCGAAACTCGAGCAGGAGTTCAACCCGCAAATCGTCACGTTGCTTTCGGAACTCGCCGAACGGTCTCGCGACGAGGAAGACTACCTGAGAGGGGAGGCCGAGCGCTGGCTGGAGCAGTGGGCCACAAGCACGGAAGGGAGACATTCCCTTCCCCTGGGCGCGCTGAGCCGACTGGTCCCCGCCCTCGAAAGAAGGGTTCTGCGGGCGGCAATCCGGGGCTTCGGCGGTAGGTCCGCTTCGCTGACGCATGACCAGATGGAAGCCCTGCGGAGGTTCGCCGCAACCGGCTCAGGGGGCGGGAAATTTCCCCTTCCTCGTAACCTTATAATTCGCAAAGAGTTCGGACATTTGGTCCTGACAAAACAAGAAACAGCGCCCAGAACCTACCGATATCCGGTCAAGGTTCCGGGCGAGCAGGAAATTCCCGGCCTGGGATTAGTTCTGCAATTCAAAATTGTTGATACGCGAACAATCCAAGGAAAGTATAATAGTGAGGAGTGGGAAAAGGGTGTCGATTGGCAGAAGATTTGCACACCCTTAGTGCTGCGGAACTGGGAAGTGGGAGACCGCTTCCAACCTGTGGGGCGCCGGAAGCCGGTTAAGCTGAAAGAGTTGCTCTACCGGCACAAGGTTTCTGCTCCCCGCAAGAGACTCTGGCCGCTCTTGACCGCAGGTGAGCAGATCATCTGGGTTAAGAACCTTTCGGTGGAAAGCCACGTGGCGGTGACGCCGGAAACGCGGCAAATTCTCGTGATTGAGGAAAGAAAGGCAGGAGGGAGGAAGTAGCCAAGGCAGAGCCCGAGGAAGTCGCTTCGCCCCACGCTGAACCGATGCAGAACCAGAAACCGAAGCCCGTATTTACGGAAGAGAAGATTCAGCAGCGTGTGAAGGAAATCGGTAGGCAGATTTCCAAAGACTACGAGCAAAAATCAATCCACGTCGTTGGAATTCTTGAGGATGCTTTCATCTTCATGGCCGACCTGGTTCGGGCGATTTCCTGCCCCGTGATCTGCCATTTTCTTAAGACGGAAATTCGTGATGTCTCGGAAGGCAATCGTTCGATTCGGGAGGTGATTTACACCCCCAGGATCGACGCAAAAGGAAAAGATATCCTGCTGGTTGACGGAGTCCTGGATTCGGGTGTTACGCTCGACTACTTGGTGCGGTATTTGGGAAGCCAGAACCCTTCTTCGCTACGTGCCGCGGTGCTGGCCGACAAGCAGCACGAGCGGAAGGTGGAAGTACCCGCCGACTATGTGGCCTTTGAGGTAGGAAAAGATTTTCTGGTCGGATATGGCCTGGGATACAAGGAGCAGCACAGGAATCTTCCCTACCTGGGCACGTTATGATATCTCATGGCCCCCTCCGCAAATACGGAGCGATGAAAGAAGCCGCGGGCCGGCAAATCGGCATCTAATGAGTCAGGGGCCTTCGTGGCCGGTCCGGGTCGGTCGGTCCGGCAGAGAGGAAGTTCGGTGAATTCAGCAGTAAAGAACATCATCTTCTGGGTGGTCATGATCGCCACCGCGCTTTTGCTTTGGGCGGTGGTAACATCCCGCCGCGGCGGGCGTGTAGACCAACCGAGCTTCACCCAGTTCATGGAGTCGGTGGAGGGCGGCAACGTCCTCGAGGTGACCTTGATCGGATCGAACATTCAAGGCACCTACAAGAAGGACAATACCCAGTTTCGCACGACCGTTCCGGCCAACTACCCCGACCTGGTGAAAGCCCTCCGAGAACAAGACGTCAACATTATGGTCAAGGATAGCTCGGGCAGCTCCTGGGTAACCTGGGTTGCCAACGGCCTTCCCATGATTCTGCTTTTGGGCCTTTGGATTTTCTTCATGCGCCAGATGCAGAGCGGCGGAAACAAGGCCCTCTCCTTCGGCAAGAGCCGAGCACGGCTTCTCTCCAATCAGCAGAAGAAAATCACCTTTAAGGATGTGGCCGGGGTCGACGAAGCCAAAGAAGAGTTGCAGGAAATCATCGAGTTTTTGCGCGAGCCGCAGAAATTCCAGAAGCTGGGCGGCCGCATTCCCAAAGGTGTGCTGCTCGTCGGGCCTCCCGGCACCGGCAAGACTCTGCTGGCGCGCGCCATCGCGGGCGAGGCCAGCGTTCCTTTCTTTTCCATCTCCGGCTCGGATTTTGTCGAGATGTTCGTAGGCGTAGGCGCATCCCGCGTGCGCGACCTTTTCGAACAGGGCAAAAAGAATGCTCCCTGCATCGTTTTCATCGACGAAATTGACGCCGTAGGGCGACACCGCGGCGCGGGCCTCGGCGGAGGCCACGACGAGCGCGAACAGACGCTCAACCAATTGCTGGTGGAGATGGACGGATTCGAGTCGAATGACGGCGTCATTCTTATCTCGGCCACCAACCGCCCCGATGTGCTGGACCCGGCGCTGCTTCGCCCGGGACGTTTCGACCGCCGCGTGGTGGTCCCCCGACCCGACGTGGGAGGCCGCGAGGGAATCCTCAAGGTTCATACCAAGAAGATTCCCCTTGCTGAAGATGTCGATATCTCAATCCTCGCGCGCGGCACGCCCGGTTTCACCGGAGCCGACCTGGCCAACCTGGTCAATGAATCGGCCCTGCTGGCGGCCCGCTACAACCGGAAGCATGTCGCCATGGTGGATTTCGAGGAATCCAAAGACAAAGTGCTGATGGGAGCCGAGCGAAGATCGCTCATCCTGAGTGAAGAAGAGAAGCGGAACACGGCCTTCCACGAAGCCGGTCACGCGCTGGTGGCGCAGTCGATGCCCCATTCCGACCCTCTCCACAAAGTCACTATTATTCCGCGCGGAATGGCTCTCGGGGTTACCGTGACCCTGCCCGTCGACGACAAGCACACTTACACCAAGGATTTTCTCGAAGACCAGCTCGCCATCATGATGGGGGGTCGGGTTGCGGAGGAGATGTTCCTGAACCACATCACGACGGGCGCCGGAAACGACCTGGAACAGGCTACCGAACTCTCCCGTCGAATGGTCTGCGAATACGGCATGTCGGAATTGGGTCCGCTTTCGTACCGAAAGAATCAGGATCAAGTATTTCTGGGCCGCGACTGGGCCACGCACCGGGAATTCAGTGAAGACACGGCGATCAACATTGACAAGGAAATGAGGAGAATCGTTACGCGGGCTTACGGGCGCGCGCGCGAAGTGCTCGACTCACGCCGGGAAATACTGACCCGAATCGCCGAAACATTGCTCGAGCGCGAAGTGCTGAACGCCAAAGAGGTCAACCTTTTGATCGCGGGCAAAGAACTGCCGACCCTGGTTCCTAAAACGCCGCCCCCGCCGCCGACCGAAGTTGAGCCGGTCGCGGAAGTCCTGAAACCGGCGCCCGCAAAAACTCCCCGGCGGCGCGAACGGCCTCAGCCCGCCTAAAGGAATCTCCCCTATCGCTTCGACCCGCAGCCTTCCGGAGGGGAGGCTCGACTTCCCAAGAATGAACCCGCCTTTCCGCGAACGGCTCACCCTGCGAAACAAGAGGCAATCCATCCGCCTGGGCCCGAGGACTCTCGTCATGGGTGTCCTGAACGTCACACCGGATTCCTTTTCCGATGGAGGCCGCTTTCTGGATTCCGCGAAGGCCATCCGAAGAGGATTGGAATTGGTGCGGGAAGGCGCCGATTGGATCGACGTGGGCGGCGAGTCCACCCGTCCCGGTTCGCTTCCGGTCAATGCCGAAGAGGAACTTCGGCGCGTATTGCCCGTCATCCGCGGACTGCGGCGCAAAACCGACGCCTGGATCTCCATCGACACCACCAAATCAGAGGTCGCGGAGCAGGCCCTGCGCGCCGGAGCCAACCTGATCAACGACATCAGCGGGTTGCGTTTCGACCCCGAAATGGCGCAGGTAGCCAGGAAATTCCGCTGCCCCCTGGTCCTGATGCATATTCGAGGAGCACCCAAGACCATGCAAAACCGGCCCTTCGCGCGGGACCTTTGGCGGTCGGTGCGGGGCGGATTGCAACGCTCAGTTCGGCGAGCCCTCGCGGCGGGCCTACGCCGCGATCAGTTAATTCTCGACCCCGGATTCGGCTTCGGGAAATCTCTTGCGCAGAACTTTGAGTTGCTGGCCGGATGGTATCGACTCAGAAACTTCCACTTGCCACTGCTGGCGGGTAGTTCGCGAAAATCGTTCCTCCACCGCACCGTCGCCCGAACCACGCCGACTCGGGGCCTCGCCGGCGTCCGCTGGCCGCTCTCGTCCGCTGGGATTGCGCCCGAGTTGATCATGGGAACCGCCGGGACCCTGGTGGCCGCCATTCTGGGCGGGGCTCACATCGTTCGAGTCCACGACGTAAAGGAAACTCTGCCCGCGCTGCGAATTGCCGACGCCATCCTGCGTTCTACGCAAACGGCACGAGATGGATCCGTCTGCCCGCCGGTTTGATTTTTGAGGCAACATGCCCTACCCTGAAGGGGAACTGTACTCTCTAACCTGTTATCAAGAGTATCGATTTCAGTCCTCGCTATTGGAAGTACGGAAAGCGTCCGCCACTTTCCGCAACACGCACCCGGCGTCCCTGAAACCCCGCGCCTTCAGAAAATTCTCATGACCCAGCTTCCCCAACCCCGACTGTTCGGAACCGACGGCATGCGCGGCCGCGCTGATGAATTTCCGCTGGACCCGAAAACGCTCTTCCGTCTCGGCCGGGTCCTGGGTGGAATCCTGTCCGCGACCAGCGGCGACACGAGCAGCGGCGCCTCCCCGAAAGCCTTACTCGGCGGAGATACGCGCGAGTCGAGCCCACGGATCGCCACACAGCTCGCCGCCGGTCTTCAGGAAGCAGGCGTCCGGGTAACCTACGCCGGCGTAATCACCACCCCCGGAATCGCTCACCTGACCCGCCATGGAAATTTTCAGGCTGGAGTCATGGTCTCCGCCTCGCACAACCCGTACGCCGACAACGGAGTGAAAATATTCTCCCCTCAAGGGATGAAGATCCCGGACTCCCTGGAAGAGGAAATCGAAGAAAAGTTGCGAAATCAGAAAGCCGGCCCTCCGAAAGCTTCGCCGTCCACCCTCGACCCCGAAACAGAACTTCTCGTGAGCTACGTGGACCATCTGGCCCAATTGATCCCTGCCGGAGTCGAGGTGAGCCGCCTTAGGCTGGTCGCAGACTGCGCGAATGGCGCGGCCTCACGACTGGCCCCGCTGGTCACAGAAAAGCTTGGCCTCGACTGCACCTTCCTCAACAACGATCCTGACGGAGAGAACATCAATCGGGACTGCGGCTCACTTCATCCCGAGAAGATGGCCCGAGTGGTCTCGGAGCAGGGAGCCGATCTCGGAGTCGCCTTCGACGGCGACGCTGACCGCGCCATCTTCTCCACGGGCAAGGGCCGGATTACGCATGGAGACGGAATTCTGTGGGTGGCCGCACGGTTCCTGAAGAGCCAGGGTGGGCTGGCGGAAAATCGTGTCGTGGGGACCGTCATGACGAACTACGGGCTCGAGCTGGCGCTGGAGCGGGAAGGCATTCGCCTGGCCCGAACTCCGGTAGGTGACAAGTACGTGCTGGAAGAGATGCTTCGCTCAGGTGCGAATCTGGGTGGAGAACCCTCCGGGCACCTTATATTTTCAGACCTTTCGACGGCTGGTGACGGGTTGGTCAGCCTGCTGATGACGTTGCGGATCATGGCCGAATCCGGACGGTCTCTGGAAGATCTGGTGGGGGAACTCAAGCTCCTGCCGCACGTAATTCAAAACATTCCGGTCAAGAGCCAGCCGCCCCTCGAGTCGGTCGAGCCGATTCAGCAAGCGCTGGCACGCTCGGAGGAGAGGCTTCGAGGGCGGGGCCGAATCCTTGTGCGGTATTCGGGCACCGAGCCGCTGCTCCGCGTCATGGTGGAGGCCAACGACGAAGAAGTGGTCCGGGAGATCACCGATGATATAGTGCGAGTGATCCGGAAGCATCTTGCATGAGGATTGGAATTCACGCCGCCCCGCGGATTTCAGCCTATCGGCTCAGGCATGGACAACTCATCCGGTAATTTCAACATCTTAAAGCCTGGGAAGCCCGGAGACACACGAGAGCTTTCCGAAACCGCTCTTGATAAATTGAACCTTGCGGGTAAATACGACTCCTACTCCCGGCTCTATGAAATGGATGGCCTTCCGTGGGAGATCCAGAGCAAGCTTACGAAGCCGACGGGAGAAACTTTTTTCATTCTTGTGTGTTTAGGAGAATAAGGCAAGGCAGGTCGGCGGCTTGACGTTACAGATCCCCACCGGGCCGTCGCCTGCCCTGAGAAGGGAGGATTATTATGGTGAGACTTTGCTGTCTGTTCCTTGGAATAGGGATGAGCCTGGCTCCGCTCGCGGCCCCTGCCCAGCAGGACTACCGTTCGAATTCGACTAGAATTATCATTCCCGCCGAGACCAGCATCCCCGTTATTACGAAAAACCGAATCAGCACCCGAACCGCCTATGTGGGCCAGGGAGTCTATTGCGAAACGACCTTCCCCATTGCGGTGGACAACCAGATCGTAATTCCGATCGGCACCTACGTGAGAGGTTCCGTCACCCAGGTCGTGCGCGCCGGTCGCATCAAGGGGAGAGCACGGCTCGGGATTCGTTTTGATTCTCTCATCTTCCCCAACGGGGAGACCTTCTCGCTGCGAAGCGCCCTTTCCGCGGCAGGAACACGCGGAAACGAGGGCTTCGATAAAGAAGAGGGTCGCGTCAAGGGAGAAGGAACCAAGGGGAAGGATGCTCAAGCCATTATCGTCAGCGGCGCTCAGGGAGCCCTCATCGGCGCCATCGTGGGCCGCGGGAAAGGGGCAGCCATCGGCGGCGGGGTAGGAGCAGGGGTAGGATTGGCAACTGCGCTTTTCCGGCGAGGCAAGGACGTGGTTCTTCCATCGGGAACGGACCTGGAATTGGTGCTCCTGCAGCCGGTAGAACTCTCTTCTTACCCCAGTCGTTAGAAACGGCCGGCATGGAAAGCGGAAGATTTCCGGAAAATCCGTTGAGGGAACCGACCCTCCCGAGCGGCCCTTAGCGCGCCCGGCCCCCTAGAGAAAGACGATGGATTGAAGGGACGTAATCTCAATCCGCTTTCGGCAGCGAGGATTCTTGCAGCCGACCAAATCATCCTGTCGCACCATGTAGGACTGGAGCTGCAAGAACTTCCTGCGGTCTTCATCCCTTAATGACTTCTCCAAATCCTTCCTCTTAGTGCGTACGATCCACCGTACCTGATAAGTATCCGACTGCCCGCAGGACGGGCAGGTCAGGTTGGCCGGTTTGCTCGACTGAGATTCCTTAAAAAACTTTCTCTCATCCATCGGAAACCCCAAGGGGATAAATTCTACGAAAGCTCTGCAATTCCGAGCACCCAGTCTATCAAATTTGACAAAAAAAAGGCACGCCCTATTCGGACGTGCCCTTTTAGATTCCCACAGATTCAGTTTATCCTGCCCTGCTACATGTCCGAAATGCTTTCGATATGGATCTCATCCGAGCCCATCAGGCTGCCCTTGACTTTGACCTCTTTCCCCACGTGAGCTTCGGTTACGACGTCCTGATTGTGAATTTGCAGCGCCTTCTTGCTGCTCGAATCGACAAAGACCCACTTCGCTCCGTTTTTCACACAGGTCAGAGCGCAACCCTTGTGCCCCGCATCCATCGACTTGGCCGCGTTGGCACCACAACCACTATCGGCAAACCAGCCCGTCATCGTGCTCTTTTCTGCCGCGAAGGCAACGATCGAGCAGGCCAACACAAATACACTACACAGTAATGCTTTCTTCATGACCACTCTCCTTATTTGATTTTCGAATAATCCGCCGCCAGGCGGGAATGGCTATCGTCTGTCGTCCAACCCTGAAATCGAACTTAACCCTTCTTCAACTTGGCCAGAACCTGCCTGGAAACCTCGCGCAAAGTTTCAAACACGCCGGTCCCGTTGATGGCCACGGCTTCGAGAACCGTTTCTTCCTTCTTATTCAAGGCCTGGCTCAACTCATCGACCCCCATGACGCTCGGCAGGTCTCTCTTGTTCAACTGGAGCACGTAGGGCATCTCCGCGAAATCGTAACCGTACTCCTTCAGATTTTCCTGCAAATTCTCCAGGGATTCGTGATTGGCGTCCATGCGCTCCGCCTGCGAGTCGGCGACGAATACGACGCCGTCAACCCCGCGCAGGATGAGCTTCCGGCTGGCCTCGTAGAATACCTGCCCCGGAACCGTATAAAGATGAAACCGGGTCTTGAATCCTCGAACCATCCCCAAATCGAGGGGGAGAAAATCGAAGAAAAGCGTCCGGTCAGCCTCGGTCGCGAGAGAGATCATCTTGCCGCCCGTCTTGCCCACCGTCTGGTCGAAGATCCACTGCAGGTTGGAGGTTTTCCCTCCCAGGCCCGCCCCGTAGTAAACAATCTTGCAGTTGATTTCACGCGCAACAAAGTTAATAAAGCTCAATCAAGCTGTCTCCCTGATGATTGCTCGATGCCCCTCCGCAAGGGTCGGAATCAGACAACTCGGGGAGGTTTCATTTCTTCCAAGGTTCACGCAATATAGCATATTCACTAATTCTATCACAAGAGAGGAGCAACCGCCCCCTCACTGCGGCCTCCGGAATCCGGCGCCCACCTATCCCCGGGGAATCCGCTTCTTTGTGATAAACTGGTCTCTCCAAGGTATCGTCAGGCGAATGCGTTGTCTCAATGGGATTTTTCGAATTGGAGAAATCGGCTTGAAAAACCATCTGATACTGCTGATTTTGGCCTTTGTGGCCTCGGCGGCGCTCTCGGCAGCGCCAAAAAACAAGCAATACCGGGGAGTGTTGAGCGACCAGCTCTGCGGGCTCAACCATCCCGAGTTGATGCAGGATGCCAGGGAGTGCACGATCGGCTGCATCCGAGGCGGCAGCCGCTACGTGCTGGTAAATAGAAATGAAGGG
>JAPUME010000029.1 GCA_027294185.1 Acidobacteriota bacterium
TAGTGCCTGAAGTGTCGCACGCCGGTCAGCATCATGGCCACCCCGAGGCGGTCGGCTGCCTGAATCACTTCCGAGTCGCGCTTCGATCCGCCCGGCTGAACGATGGCCGTCGCTCCTGCCTTCGCTGCCACCTCCACCCCATCGGGGAAGGGGAAGAAGGCGTCTGAGGCCACGACCGTCCCTTCCAGGGAGTGGTTCAGATCGCGCGCCTTCATGATGGCCACCTTGGCTGCATCCACCCGGCTCATCTGTCCCGCCCCAACGCCCACGGCTTGATTTTCACGCGAGAATACAATGGCATTTGACTTGACGTGCTTGGCAACACGCCACGCGAACAGCAGGGCTTGAAGCTCGGTGGGGGAAGGTTTGCGTGCGGTCACACTCTTCCATCCCTCCGGCAACGCCAGCAGTCGGTCCTCGGTTTGGATCAGAAGCGCATCTCCGATTTTTCTTGCCTCCAGACCCTCTTGAGGGGCTGAATCGGAGGACATCTCCATCAGCCGCAAATTCTTTTTTCTGGCAAGCCTTTCCCGAGCCTCCGGGCTATACCTGGGCGCCACGCCGACCTCGATGAACAACCGGGCCAGCTCTTCGGCGGTCTCCAGATCGACGCTGCGGTTGAATGCGATGACGGACCCGAAGGCCGAGACCGGGTCCACCTCCAGCGCCCGGCGGTAACTTTCCGCCAGAGTGGTTCCGCTGGCCACACCGCATGGATTCGTGTGCTTGACGATGATGGTCGTCGGATGATCGAATTCCATGACCAGGTTCCAGGCGGCCTGAAGGTCCACCAGGTTGTTGAAGGAAAGCTCCTTTCCCTGAAGTTGGCTTGCGAAAGCTACTCCCCGGGCACGAGCGCCGGAGAGGGGGCCGTAAAGAGCCGCTTTCTGGTGGGGATTCTCACCGTAACGGAGATCGGTGACTTTTCTATATGAGAGATGGATCCGTTCCGGCAGGGTCGTCTCCCCGGCGGGAGCTGCCCGGCGGTCGAGCGTGGTTGAAATAGCAGCATCGTAGGCTGCCGTATGCGCAAAGGCTGTCCGGGCCAGCCGGAAACGAGTTTCGCGGGGGAGGCTGCCCTGGTTGGCGCGCAACTCTCCTATCAGGGTTGAGTAGTCGTCGGGGGAAACGACGACGGCGACATCTTCAAAATTCTTGGCAGCGGCGCGGATCATGGTGGGTCCGCCGATGTCGATGTTCTCAATCAACTCTTCCTCGGATACATCGGGCTTGGCCGCCGCAGTTTCGAAGGGATAGAGATTGACGACGACCATATCGATATACTCGAGGCCATAGTTTTTTACAGCCCGGGCGTGCTCCTTGTTGGCACGCCGGGCCAGGATTCCCCCGTGGACCTTGGGATGAAGCGTCTTGACGCGCCCATCCAGCATTTCCGGGAAGCCGGTGAACTGGGAGACCTCCCGCACCGGAATGCCCCGGCCGGAAAGCTCGCGGGCCGTCCCACCGGTGGAAAGGATCTCGATTCCCAAGCCCTGGAGCGTTTTCCCGAGCTCCTCAAGTCCCTTCTTGTCGCTGACACTAATCAGTGCGCGCCGAATCTTTTTCATCCGAGGCCTCTTTCTGTGGCAAGCCGAGGGCCGAGGTCGACGCCGGGTGAGGTGGACCTGCGCCCTGGTTTTTCGCAGGGATAAGTTTCAGGTAGATGAGTCAGGAAGGGAGTAGCTGGGGCAGCCGATCAGTCGTCGCCCCGAATGGCTTTCAGTTTTGCCTTACCCTCTTCCACGCTTACGACGTATTGGACCGTCTTGCAACCCAGGCTTTTCTGAAGCTGCTTGGTCTTATCCTGGATGAATTTCTTAAAAGCCAAAGGGTCCAGGTTGCCGATGCTTTCTCCGCATTTGCGTTTCGCGTCCACCATGGCCTTCAGCAGTTGGTCCACTTTCTCGGATTCACGCGAGGGGTCGCGACAGAGGATGCGAGTGATGCCGTCCTCGGGCGCCTCTTCGCGACCGCGGCCGGCAAAGCGTCCCTGGCCCTCTTCTCGGCCCCTGAGCTTCTGGCGCCAAAGGTCGTTGTAAACAGAGAACTTCTGCACCAGGCTGTTGTAGCGGAAACGCTGGGCATAGTTCAGCTTCTGCGAGTCGCTGTATTGCTTGACCAGCTTTTCTACGCGCCAGTGCGTGTCCATCGGCGGACGCGGAGAACCGCCGTTGAAATACACCTCGTAATCGATCTTGAGGCGACGAATGCCCTCATCCAAACGGGTTAAATCTTCATCAACGCCCAACGTATACTCCTGTTCCTCTGCATCCATCAACATTATCTGAGCCGCTGCCGATACACGTCAACCTAAAAGTTGACTCCCCCTAACTTTATGTGATGAAATGAGTTGCATATATGGTGAGACAGAAGACAAAAAGAAAAACCCGCAGCCGAGGTTCGAAGACGGATGCCAAACGTCCCGCACGCAGGTCCACGGAGCTCGCCCTGCTGCGCAAAATCCCCGGGGTCGACGAGGTTCTGAGGCGGCCCGCTTTGTCTAAGCTCCAAAGCCGCTTCCCCCGGATTTTCGCCGTAGAAGCGACGCGGGAGGCTCTTGGGGACCTGCGTGAAAAGATCGGGCGAAAGAAAGTTCGGGCCATCGACCTGGATGTTCTGGAAACGGAAATCCTGGCTGCCGCTGAAAAAGCAGCCGAGCCTTCCCTGGTTCCGGTGGTCAACGCCACAGGTGTCATCCTGCACACGAATCTGGGAAGAGCGCCACTTTCGCAGCAGGCCCTCGAGAAGCTGGCCGCCGACGGGTGCCAATACGGAAACCTGGAGTATGACCGGGAACGCGGCGCGCGGGGAAAGCGGGACGTGCACACGGACCGGCTCCTGTCTCGCCTGCTTGGCAGCGAATCGAGCCTGGTGGTTAATAACAACGCTGCCGCGGTATTCCTGACTTTGAATACGCTGGCTGAAGGCGGCGAAGTACTGGTATCACGGGGTGAGTTGATCGAGATCGGCGGCTCCTTTCGCATACCCGACATCATGGCCAAGAGCGGCGCCACGCTCTGCGAGGTCGGCACCACGAACCGCACCCGAATCGCAGACTTTGAACGGGCCCTGAGTGAGCGGGCCAGACTGCTGCTGCGTGTTCATCCCAGTAATTTTCGTGTCGTCGGTTTCACCGAGCGGCCGACGCTCGAAGAGCTTGTCGCATTGGGAAGACGCAAAGGGCTGCCGGTTGTGGAAGACCTGGGAAGCGGCTGCCTGAGAGACTTGCGCCCTCTGGGGATCTCGGATGAACCCACCGTTTCTGAAACCCTTCGAACGGGTGTGGATGTGGTGACCTTCAGCGGGGACAAGTTGTTGGGTGGCCCCCAGGCAGGTATTATTGCCGGCGGACGCGCCACCCTGGATCGGATTCGCAAGAACCCACTGTTTCGGGCTTTACGGGTGGACAAAATGACGATTTCGGTCCTGGAGTTCACTCTGTCCGCTTATCTGCGGGAGGACTACTCCGCGATACCCATTCAGCGAATGATTCACACCTCTCTGGAGGAAATCGAGATTCGCGCCCGCCGGGTGGCCCGTCGCCTGAAGAGGATTCCCGGGCTCGAAGTCGAGCTGGTGGACGGCAACTCGGTGATTGGGGGAGGTTCCACGCCAGGTCGAGACCTTCCGAGCAAGCTTTTAGCGCTCAACCACGACCGCCTCAGCGCCCGAGAGATGGCTGAACATCTGAGGCAACAAACGCCGCCCGTCGTAGCACGGGTGGAGAGCGACCAGCTTCTTTTGGACTTGCGAACCGTCTTTGAAGATCAGGAAGACAAAATCACCGCAGCCCTGGCGCGGATTCCCGGGAAGAAAAACGCTCCAAGAGGAATGAAAAAGCTATGAAGAGAAAGCAGTGGCTGAGAGCTCTGATCCTTTGGACTCTCTTTGCAAGCGTGGGGTTTGCTCTGGAATCGGATGCCGCCCAGAATCGCAATGCGCCTCGTCCCTACCTGAATTCGACCGCGTCCTACGTAAAAGCCTGGGCGGAAACCCTGGACCGAACCCATATGACGGATGCCCTTCCTATGAATCACCACATCCAGGAGTTGGTGTTTCGATACGTGGAGGATTACGTGGCCGGGAAGGAAGATTCTCCGGCCCCGTCTCCGGTGGAGCTGCGCAGGGATTTGGAAACTTCAGTATTCGGCGAATTGAAGTGGCCGTTCGAAGCTATGGTAAGAACCTTTGCGCATCCATGGAAGGGCGGGCATCTGCTGGGTGTGGGTTACAGTCTCCGCTGGACCGACCAGAACCGATTCAATGGTATCGGCCTGTTCTTGATCCAGGAAGGGAAAATCTCCCGTGTGGCTTCGGCCAACTTTGTGCCTGGAACCGATTTGACCTTTGATATCCTGCCGGCAAGAAATCCCGACCAGCTTCTGCTTCTGGTTTCCGGTATCCGAAAAGGGAAGTCTCATCCTCGGCTCTCACTGATGCTTTACTCCTTCGAGGGGGATGAATTGAAGCCGCAGTGGGAGAGACAGGATATTTATGGCGGGAAGTTCCGAGTGGATGAGGGGAACCTTTGGATTACTTATCTTAAGGAAGAAGAATTCATCCGCGAGACCCGCTACGGCCGTTTCCCTCCCCGTTATGAGGCTCTCTATTCTCCCCAGGGCTCAGGATTCTCTCTGGAATCCGACGAGGTGGTTTCCACGCCCTAGGTGCTCGGGTCTTGCGGGTGGGGCAGGGCTTTATCGCGCGCGTTCTACGTACTTGCCTTCCTCGGTGTCCACCCGAATCTTTTCACCGGCAGAGATAAACGGTGGGACCAGCACGGTCAAACCGGTCTCGAGTTGCGCAGGTTTCATGACGCTTGAAGCCGTGGCTCCTTTGATGGAGGGCTCGGTTTCGACGACCTCAAGGTCAACCGTCATGGGGAGTTTGATACCGAGGGGCGAATCCTCAAAGAATTCCATCTTGATGACCGTGTCGGCGGTCAGGTATTTTTCCTTCCCCCCAACATTCTCTTTCGACAGGTGAATCTGCTCAAAGGTCCGGAGATTCATAAAGTAGAGCGCGGATTCATCGCTGTAGAGGTACTGCATCTCCACTTCTTCCACGACGACCCTGTCCAGCTCCTCGTCGGAGCGGAACTTCAGGTCAATCAGGGCGCCGCTGCGCAGATTCCGCAGCTTTGCCTGAATAAATCCTCGCTTGTTGCCGGGGGTCCGGTGGGTCACCTGGTGAGTTGAAAATAGATTTCCATCATGGTGGATGACCATTCCCGGCCGCAATAAAGTTGCCTGCATTTGATCCACTCCTTCACGGTTCGTTCTGAGATTCCTCGGTCCCTTCCGGGTCCGAGCCGCGATTCTGCCGTTCCTTTCATTCTAATGAGGGTGGCCGACTTCCGTCAACGGCGCGGTTGCCCTGCGGGGAGTGAAGCCGGGAAAGGAACCCTTCGGCAGAGAATGGTTGCGAGTTCCCGCGTTGACAATGCCTTTAAGGTGTAGTAATAAAAGGTCTCAAGCGTTCCAGACAGGCGGGTTTCGTCTCACAAGGTGGGGATCATGTCGTCGAAGGTTGAACAGAACCCTTCCCAGGCCGCTCTGCCTCAGGGGGGTGAAGAGGCTCAGGGCAAGCCGCAGACTTCCCTTCAGGCTGAAGAGCCGGCTCCGGTTGCGAGCGAGGTCGAGACCTCCCTCAAGACTGAGGAGCGAACTTCGGATGAATCCGAGACCCAGACTCGGGTCCCGTCGGAGGAAGAGGGCTCCCTCAAGACTGAGGAGCAGGCTTCGGATGAATCCGGAGACCAGACTCAGGTCCCGTCGGAGCAACAGGACTCGGTTCGGAGCGAAGAGGACCTCGGCCTGATGGAGTCCATGGAATCTTTCTCTCCCCTCACCGCCGGCGAGGTGGTACGGGGAACCATCCTTAAGATCACCGAATCCAAAGCCATCGTGGATGTGGGACGCAGGTCCGAGGGATCGATCCCACTGGATGAGCTCCGTTCGGAAGACGGCTCGATCGGTGTCGAGGTCGGCGCTGAGATCGATGTCCTCGTGGAAAGCTACAACCAGAAAGAGGGCACGGTCAGGATTTCCTATCGCAAGGTGAAGCAGCGAAAAGCGTGGGAGGATGTAGACGCCAGCTTTCGCGATCAGAGAACCTTGAAAGGTCGCGTGATTGAAAGGGTGAAAGGGGGCCTGGTCGTTGATATCGGAGTTCGAGCCTTCCTCCCCGGATCCCAGGTGGATCTTCGGCCGGTGCGAAACCTGGAAGCGTTGATGGGGCAAGAGGTCGATTGCCGGGTCATCAAGGTAAACCGGAAGCGAAGCAACGTGGTGGTCAGCCGCAAGGCCATCCTGGAGGAAGAGCAGGAAGCGCGAAAAGGAGAATTGCGTGAAAAGCTGTCCGAAGGAGCAGTGCTGACGGGCCGGGTCAAGAATCTCACCTCTTACGGAGCCTTTGTAGATCTGGGGGGTACGGACGGTTTGTTGCACGTTACCGACCTTGCCTGGGGCCGCGTCAATCATCCTTCCGAGGTTCTAAAATTAGACCAGGAAATTTCGGTGAAGGTTCTTCACCTCGACTCGGAAAAGGGCAGAGTATCGCTGGGGTTGAAGCAATTGTCCGAGGACCCGTGGAACGG
>JAPUME010000290.1 GCA_027294185.1 Acidobacteriota bacterium
CGGTTACCATCTCCGGACAGCCTCTGCAGCGGGGTCCTTACTCTCATCGACTCAATCTCAGGAGCAATATTTTGATTCAGGTAAGCTATGCTCACACTATCCAGCATCGGAGTCCCCTCGGAACCCCGGCTGAATTCCGCCTTCCACTGGAGATAGCGGGCGGGAGGGCTCTGAATGCTCTCGCCTTCGGCATTTCCATAAGGGCCAGTCCAATCGCTCCAGGTCGCATCGGGCCGCTCGAAATTTCCCGTCCGCACGTAGAATTCCAACCCGGCGCCCCGGCCGAGTTCCGCCCGCCAACTGATTTTTCCCCACTGAGAAATAAAACGCGCATCCCGCACAGGGGAGAGATAAGTTCCCTTCGAAGTCGGCTCCGAGGAAAGCCGGAAAATTTTCCCGATGTTGCCGGTGGCGGCAAATACGGTCCCGTTGCTTCCCTTTTGGAGGCGGGTAGCGAGAGCTTCCTGAGTCTCATTCAACAGCGTCAGGCCGGGAGCCTGACCGCGCCGGATGACAAGCTCAAAGACCCGGCCCTGAGTGCTGGTGGTAAACATCACCCGGTCCTTCTGAGCCAGCAAGCCGAAAATGCTTTCTCGGTCCGAACGCCACAGGGTCTCCACCGAGTTGTCAGGCAGTATCCGGTACAGGGCTCCCCGTCCGCTGACGGGAGTCGTAAAAGCGGGAATTTGCAAAGCTTGATTTCCGGTTCTCTGGCTACCCGACTGCCCGGAAGTCCGGCTCCCGCCGCCCGGCGTGTGGGGCCCGCCATCCTCCCGCCGTAGGGAACCCTGCGAAGAGGAAGTTGAACCTGCGGCGGCCCCCTGCGCAACGAAGAAGGGGCGTCGGCCCCGGCGCGACGTCCCCAGCGCTGCTACGTAGATGCGCTCCTCGGAATCAACGGCCAGAGCGTGAATCTCAGGCAGGTCGGCATTGTAGAGAATGAAGCCTTTCCCGTCCGCCGACACGCGGTAGAGCAACCCGTTCGGGTCGCTGCCCGCCAGCAGGTTCCCTTTCGAGTCGAGCGCCATGCAGATGATGTGGGTCTGCCTCGAATCGAAAAATAGCTCCCCTTCATTTTCACCGCTTACCCGAAAGATCTTACCCTTGTCTCCAGTCCCCACCAGAAGGCGCCCTTCCGCGTCGAAGACCAGCGACCAGATATATTTGCTTTCAGGATCAAAAAAAACCGAAGACTCGCCCTCTGCGCCATTCTCGATGCGATAAACCTTTCCCTCCGGAGAGCTGGCAACGTAGAGATCACCGTCCGGTCCCAGCGCCAGCGCAAAAATATCCGGCTCGGGAGCGGTGAACAGCAGCTTCCCTTCCCCTTCCTCGTCGATGCGAAAGACCTTTCCCTGGTGACCGGTACCGAAGTAGAGCCATCCCTCATCGTCCCGGACAAGAGAGAGCACCAGCGTTTCGTCCGGGTCAAAGATACTCTTGCTTTCAGGAGAAAGGCGCAACTGACCGTCCCGGCTGAGAGAGATATTTTCGAGAGTCCCCTGAAGGAAACTTTCATAGGTCGAGACTTCCCAAAAGGAGGTTTCCACCGCCCTGAGAGGGAGAGAAACACTCAACGCTACAAGAAAAAGGAGAACAATCCGTCGGTTGAATCGTTTTGTCATGGAAAACCCTCTGTAAGCCCTGGCCGGATGCGAATCCGACCCGCGCCTAGCGGCTGGGCCTCTCGCTTACCCTCACCCGAATGGTCCTCTGACCTCGCAGGGAGAAGGGCTGCGGCCTTCCCTCGGAGTCGCCGATGATCGAATATCGGCTGGTGGCCAAATCGGTCGAAACCGCCGGATCAGACATAAAAGTTTGGATCAACGAGGGGGGTGGTGAAGGAAATTCTTCGCCCTGCAGAAACAGAGTGCGCTTCGAGGCCAGAAGCAGGACATAGAGGCGATTGTTGCGGCGCAGGCGGTTCAGAGCCCGTACGAGTTGGCGTAAATTCTTGGCCGGCCTTGCCCGCAGCCCGGAAAGGCGAGGGGATTGAAAACGGTTGATGGCGCCGCCGCTGCCTACGACAATGGAAAGATACCCATCGGCCACACTTTGGGGAATCACCACGGGGATTTTTTCCACCGTGGTCCCCCCACTGGGGGTCCTCAGCATCCCGTGGATGACAATCTCCTCGCCCGGCCTCACCAGCGATTTAGAGCTCCAGACCTGCTCCAAACTCGCCGATCGCCGCTCCTCGGTCGAGACCACGGAAACGTCGATTCCCTCGATGACCAGATCGTCGTAACCGCTCGCAAGCAAGGCCCTCAAGGGGGTAGTGACCACACCCGCGGCCCCCAAATGTGAGTTCACTTCACCGGAGACGATATCTTCAAACTCGACTGTTTGTCGGTTGTGGATGGTTCGTCCATTCTGGGTCATCTGGCCCAGGCGAATCCTGCCCTGAATCTCGAAGGTCGAATGGCCCACTCGCCGCTCGGTGGCCGTGATGATATTCATCAACACCTGATTGAGCAGGAAGGGAGTCAGAAATGGATTCTGCACGACCTCGACGTCGTACTCCTTATTCCGCTGCAGGGTGGAATCGAGGTTGACGTGCAGAGGAATCATGCGCGCCTGCTCGCCCATCACCCCGTAGATTCCGCCGCTCCGGTCCTGGCGGATGGCGCCCAAAAGCGGGCCGGCGGCTGAAATCTTAAAAGACGATTGAAGCGAGGGAACTACGGTCAGCACCTTCGCTGCGCTGAAGGGCATATCCATTCCCCCGGCCGCGAGCAGGCTGTGCCCGCAGGCATAAATCCTGTCCCCTTCGCGGTGAGTGACCGTGCAGTCGGCCTTGGTGTTCAAATCGCCTCTTACCAGATGAATGCTGACCATCGACCCGGGCCGCAACGGACCCAGGTCCTCTTCACCTGTGCGGAGCGTCCCTCCGCCGATGGTGGGTTCAAACCCGAGCGCCCGCCATTGGGGGGTCATGCCCTCCATCAGGCTCTCAGAAAATCCGTTGAACACCAGCGGAATTCGCAACCAGGAAGGTCGCCCGGTTGGGCCGTAAAAATTCTCTTTGAGCGGTGAGGGGGAATCCTCGATCGGAGGAAGCCAGCGAACATCCTGAGCCTCACCCGAGGTGGAAAGGCTCGGGACCCGGGCAATGAGCTCAGTGGAAGCAGAAAGGGAAGCCCGCCTGGTCCCCTCTTGGGGTTCCTCGGGAACCACGTTGATCATCTCGGCAATCGGGGTGATGCCGGCGATCGGCTCCTTGGAAAAGGGAAAGGCGAATGCCACCGCGCCGAGCAGCTTCCCGTCGATATAGACCGGGCTGCCGCTCATTCCCGCGAGCACTCCGGTATGCTCCAACCCGCCGCCGGAAAGTCGCGCCAAAACCGCGTTCCGCTGGGGCGCGAAGTTCTCAAGCACACCAAGGATTTCAACCTTGAACTCCTGGATCTTATCCCCTTCGAACGTCGTCAACCCGATTCCCTTTTGACCCGCGCGAACCTGGTCAAGCGGGAAAAACTCGATCTCTTTCTCCTGGGCAGCCGACCCGCCGCTCTTTTTCTGAGACCAACTCGGGGGGACGAAGAGAATCGCTCCCACCAGGAGGATGCCCAGGTACCGGCATTTGTGAAAAAATCTCATATCGCCCCTGTTTTTCGCAGTCTTATGAGGCCCGTCACAATCCATCCGCAGGTCAATACTAGGTGAAAGGATAACCCCAGTCAAGGAGCCGCAGGGAAAGCGATAAGCTCGGCCAGCCTGCCCGAAGAGAGACAGAAGGAGCATCGAAAGGTGGAGTGAACTGGAAAACTAAGAAATTTCAAGCCTCGACCACAGCCTCATGGTTGTCGGCTTCTAGGCGGGCGTCCTCGTCCAGAAAATAGACCACGGCCTTCTCGTCACATTGGAAGTATTTCTCGCAGTGAATGCAGTCGCGCCAGACCTTCATGGGAAGGGTCTCCATCCCTACCTCGGCGAAACCTAATCTTGCAAAGTATTCGGGAACCAGCGTCAGGGCAAAAACGCGTTTCAGTTCCTGCTGGGCGGCTTCTTCAAGCAAGTACTCCGTCAACTTCCGGCCCAACCCCTTGCCTTGTGTGGTCGGCAGAACAGCCAGCGAGCGAATTTCCGCAATCTCGGTGCTATAGAAATGGAGAGCACCGCAGCCGACGATGGTTCCCTCTTCCTCCACCACCGTCATTTCACGAATCCGTTCACACAGGTCGGAGGCGGTACGAGGAAGCAGCAGCCGGCGCTTCGAGAAATCGTTGATGATCTTGACCAGCCGCGGGACGTCACTCAGTTTTGCCTTGCGGATTACCGCCACTGCAGCCTCCTTACAACCAGCCTCTGAAATCAGGGAATGGTAATCTCATCTTCCCTCTAGCTCCCATCGGATTCCCGCAGGAGGAGAAGGAGCAGCGCTTTTTGCACATGCAGGCGATTTTCGGCCTGTTCATAGACGATCGACCGGTCTGAGTCGATCACCTCCCCCACGACTTCCTGCCCCCGGTGCGCCGGAAGGCAGTGCATAAACAGGGCATCGGGGCCCGCCGCCTGCATCAAGTCTTCGGTAACGCGATAGGGCGAGAAAACCTGCGCCCGCATGTGCGAGGCGTACTCCTGGCCCATGCTGGCCCACACATCGGTATAGACCGCATCGGCTCCCCGGACGACCTTCCGGGGATCATAGTCGTGCGAGATTTCACCACCCGTGGTTTTTGCGACGGCCCGTGCCTCGCGGACAATCTCTTCGTTCGGCTCAAAGCCGGGCGGGGTGGCCACCCGCAGGACCTGCCCCAACTTCGCCACGGTCAACATCAGAGAGTGACACACATTATTTCCGTCTCCGACGTATGCCAATAACGGTTTCTTCTTCGAACCGAACTTTTCCCTCAAGGTAAACATGTCGCTCAGGGCCTGGCAGGGATGGAGCAGATCGCTCAGCGCGTTGATGACGGGAATGGAGGCATGCTCGGCGAGTTGAGTCAACGCCTCGTGCTGAAACGTGCGCGCCACGATGCAGTCCACCCAGCGCTCGAGATTTTTGGCAATGTCCTTGATCGGCTCCCGCTCTCCCAGTCTCGGCTTCGTATGATCCAGAAATATGGAGTGACCGCCCAGAGTGGTCATCCCCACCTCGAAGGTGACACGGGTGCGCAACGAGGGTTTTTCAAAAATCAACGCCGTCTGTTTCCCCACTAAAGCCCGAGAGTAGTCCTGAGGCGAAGCCTTCACGCGCTCCGCCAGGGCATAGATTTGGCCGATGTCTTCGGGCCTCAGTTGGCTGATGGAAATGAAATCCTCCACGCTGAGCCGCCCCCTTTCCATTACAGATGTCGTCATACCCGTCCCTCACTCTCCCGGGCCGTCTTCGCGGCCGAAACGATCACCCTCCGGAGCGCCGCAATCAGCCGGTCCACGTGCTCCCGCTCGATAATCAACGGCGGCAGAAAGCGCAGCACCTTCTCCTGCGTACAGTTGATCAGGAAACCCGCCTCCAAAAGGGATTTGACGATCTCGGTGCCGGGAATTTCCAGTACCAGGGCGAGCATCAGACCCTCACCCCTCACCTCGCCGACTACGGGTATTTCCTTCTTGAGCTCTTCCAGCCGGGAACGAAAATAATCGCTCATTTCCCGCACGTGCTCCAGGAATCCCGGCCCCTCGAGAATCTCAAGAAACTTCACGGCCAGCCGGCATTGGAGCGGTCCTCCGCCGAATGTCGAGCCGTG
>JAPUME010000291.1 GCA_027294185.1 Acidobacteriota bacterium
CCCTTTTCGCCCACGCGCTTCGTGGCCGCAGGGTCGCGGTCATAGGCGACGACCCTGTGACCGCCGCGCATCAGGCGTTCCGCCATGTTGGCGCCCATCCGCCCCAATCCGATTATTCCCAGTTGCATGGCATTTCTCCCCCTTGTCTGGTCAACTGTCTAGAGAAACCTTTACCCCGTGGGTTTGAAGCTCCTGGGTTAGCTTAGCGGCATTCCGGAAATGGATCGTACGCATGCCCAGGCTTTGCGCGCATTCGAGATTCAACACACGGTCGTCGATGAACAGGCATTCATCAGGGTTGCGTTGGGTAATCTGCGACGCCAGACGATAGATGGCCGGCTCCGGTTTTTTTACACCCAGGAAGCAGGAGCTGAAGAATGCGGCAAAGTAATCACGCAATTGGAACTTCTCGATACGGTGAAGGTTCAACTCCAACGACTCGTTGTTCAGGGTGGCCATCAGGTATTTCCCCGAGTCGGCGAGCCCTTTCACGATGCCTATCGTTTCGGGCTGTCCTTGCGATTGTTCGAACATGAAACTGCGAAATTGATCCTCGGAAAAGGTTCGGGGGCGATAGAAAATGGTCCGCTGTAGATACTCTTCAAGCCTTATGCGGCCCGTCTCAAAATCAGAAGCAACCATATCGTGACGGTCCTGAAAATCTTCCCAGTCCAGATGAAAATGCTCTGCCGCCCGGCGGCGGTCGGCCCGTCCCCAACCGTTGGTCAGAACTACGCCGCCCAGGTCCCAAAAAATGGCCGTAACCTCAGCCATGCACCACCTCCGCCAGCCGCTTCAACCCGCCCGCCACGTCCTTTCCCATGTTGACCCGGAGGATGCGACGGCCGCGCTGCCTGAGAGCCTTGAAGTCCCCCAACGCCTGGGCTTCGATCAACGCGCCGAACGTGTAGTCGGTCTCCGGCACGGAAAGGTCTTCCCCCGGCTCGTCGACGATTTGCAGGAATAGGCCGGTGTTCGGGCCGCCTTGATGGAGTTGACCGGTGGAGTGAAGGAATCGGGGACCGTATCCTGAGGTTGTCGCAAGACCGGTTCGCTCGCCCAGCTCCCGGCGAACGGTTTCCAGACCTTCGGCGGTTTCCGGGGTCGGCGCCAGATAAGCCTGGAGCGAAAAATAGTCTCCCTCCTTCGCTCCGGCCAGCCAGGCTCGCACGGCGCTGCTGAAGGTTTCGCTTTCAGAAATCGAAACAGGCTCTGTTCCCTCGCTTGCATCCCCATCTCTCTCGCTTTTTTCTCCCATCGCCTGCCGAGCCAATTCCTTGGCAAGCTGCACATCCGGCTGGTTGAAGGGAAGGATGCCCAGCACCGCGCCCGCTGCGGCGACGGCCACCTGCCAACGGAAAAATTCGCCTCCCAGGTCCGCCATGTCCGCCAGGGTAAGTTCGATCACAGGGTGGCCGGCGGCCCGAAGCGCGGCGACCCGTTCGCGCAATTCAGGGTCTTCGGTTTCACCGATGCCGATGGAGACGAAAAGGCGGTCGGACCCGTAGGCATCCGCCGACCGGGCGGGTTCGTCGGCAACCGGGAGAATGCCCTTGTCGTTTTTTCCGGTACTTTCGGCGATGAGTTGTTCAATCCAGGCCGGGAAGGATGCCAGAGACGGCGAGGTCAAAAAGGTGACCTTATCGCGGCCGGCCAGAGCCAACTCTCCCAGGGCAGCCCCGAGCGCCAGGCCCGGGTTTTCCGCTCCGTCAACACAAAAGGCACACGACTCGACCATCCTCCAGGCCCGGTCGAGAACTCTGTGGATGTCCACGCCGACGAGCGCCGCCGGGACCAGACCGAAGACCGAAAGGGCGGAATAACGCCCGCCGACATCCGCCGGGGCGGGGAATGTACGGCGGAACTTCCGCTCCCGCGCCAGCCGCTCGAGAGGTGTTCGGTGATCTGTGATGGCGATGAAATGAGGGCCGGGTTTCCTTTTCCTCTCGATCAGTCTTTGCCAGAAGTAACGGTAAAAGGAGAGGGTCTCCGTCGTTGTGCCCGATTTGCTGGAAATCAGGAACAGAGTGTGGGCGAGTTCGATTCGGTCTCCGACGGCTCGCACTGCCGACGGGTGCGTGCTGTCGAGCACGATGAGCTCCGGATGTCCGCCCGTGCTGCCGAAGGATTTTTGAAAGACCTCGGGAGCGAGACTCGAGCCTCCCATTCCCAGAAGCACTACGTGGCGCACACCCTCGGCTTTTGCCCTTTCCGCGAGCGCCAGAAGATCGTCCAGTTGATCGTGCATGGTCTCGGGGAGTTTTAACCAGCCCAGGCGGTCTGTGATTTCGGGCACGGGTTTCGCGGCCCAAAGAGTGGGGTCCTTTTTCCAGAGGCGGCAGGCAAAGCGGTTTTCCTTCCAGGCCTTCAGTCGCTGCTCGACCGCCTCCCGGTATTGCCCGAGGTTTGACTGCTCACGAGATTCCCGTTTGGAGAGAAGGACCTTACGTTTTGAATCCAACGCCCCCAGCAATTGGTCATAGGAGGCCGCAAACGAGGCCACACCGTCGGCCTGAAGCTTTTCCGTGATCGCTTCCAGGTCGATGCCGAGCTTCCGCAGCCCGGCCAGAGCGGCATCTGCCTCCGCCTGTCCCGTGGTTACTGTAGTGCCCCGCACCTTTCCATGGGCGCGGAAGGCATCGAGGGTGGCGGGAGGGACCGTGTTGACCGTGTCGGGACCCACCAACTCTTCGATGTAAACGACGTCGGAGTAAGCTGGGTTCTTCGTGCCCGTGCTGGCCCAAAGCGGCCGCTGTACGTGGGCGCCTTGTTTCTTCAATGCTGCAAAGGGCTCACCGTAGAAGATCTCCTGAAACCGCTGGTATACCTTGCGGGCGTTGGCGATGGCGATCTTCCCGCGCAGGGCGAGAGCTTTCGGGGTCCCGACCGTCTCAAGATTGCGGTCCACGACCGTATCCACTCGACTGATGAAAAAGGACGCTACCGAGGCGACTTTTTGCGGGTCCTGACAGCGTGCCAGGCCTTTCAGATACGCCTGCGCGACGGCCTCGTAGTGGGTCAGAGAAAACATGAGGGTGACGTTGACATTCGTGCCCGCGGCGATGAGGGCTTCGATGGCGGGAATGCCTTCGGGAGTCGCCGGGACCTTGATCAGGATGTTGGGACGTGACAGCGCCCGCCACAGACGATTGGCTTCGGCAACAGTGCCGGCGGTGTCGTGTGCAAGCCGGGGAGAAACCTCGAGGCTGACGAACCCGTCGGCCCCTTTGGTTTCGTCGTAGATCGGGCGCAGGACATCCGCCGCCATGCGAATGTCTTCGATGGCAAGCGTTTCGAAAAGTGCCCCCGCCTCGGCATGGGGTTTCTCCCGCAGGGTGGCACGCAAGGCATCGTCGTAATCCGTGCTGCCGGCGATGGCTTTCTCGAAAATCGTGGGGTTGCTCGTGACCCCGCGCAACCCGTCTTCAGTGACCAGCCGTGAGAGCTCGCCGCCCGTCATCAGGTTCCGACGGATGTAATCCAGCCAGAGGGACTGGCCCTCTTTCTGCAATTTCCCCAGCGGGTTCATGATTTCCCCCCTTACCTTACGGGCCGACCCTCCGCTTCCCTTTCCAGAGGAAGCCCACAAGGCCGGCATCAATGATCAAAGGATCAATGGCTACCCGCAAACTCTACCTTTTGATGAACGCCCGAGCGCGTTGGGAGATGGACTCCCCCGTGAAGCCCAACTTTTCGAGGATGATTTTCCCCGGGGCCGAGGCTCCGAATCTCTCGATTCCAATGGCATCGCTCCCGTCTCCCACGGTGTCGCGCCAACCCTGCGGCACTCCGGCCTCCACGGCCAACTTGGGAACCTCAGGAGGAAGCACCCCCCGGCGATAGTCCTCCGTCTGCTCGCGAAACAACTCCACCGAGGGCATGGAGACGACCCGTGCACGGATCCCCTTTCCCGCCAGAATCTTTTGAGCGTCCAGGGTCGGGTGAACCTCCGAGCCGGTTCCTACCAGAACGATTTCGGGCGCCCCTCCCTCGGCTTCCGACAGAACGTAGCCGCCCCGGGAGACTCCCTCTCGGACGCTGCCGTTTGCCACATCGAGCACGGGGATCTTTTGGCGTGTAAGCGCCAGGATGAACGGCCGTTTCTGGCTGACCACTACGCGCCAGGCCGCAACCGTTTCATTGGCGTCGGCGGGACGCAAAACAGTGAGGCCGGGAATGAGTCGAAGGCTCGCGATATGCTCCACTGGCTGATGGGTGGGCCCGTCTTCGCCCAAGCCAACAGAGTCGTGTGTAAAGATGAAGAGGGCGTGAGTCTGCATCAAGGCCGCCAGCCGCAGTGCGGGGCGCATGTAGTCGGAGAAGATCAGGAAAGTGGCACCGTAGGGAATGACGCCGCCGTGCAGCGCCATGCCGTTCAGCATCCCCCCCATGGCGTGTTCGCGGACACCGAAGTGGATGTTGCGTCCCCCGTTTTCCCCCAGGCCGAGGTCTCCCTGACCTGCCAAAAGGGTCTTCGTGGAAGGAGCCAGGTCCGCCGAGCCACCTACCAGGTTTTGCACACGCTCGGCCAGCGCGTTCATGGCTTTGCTGCCCGCTTCGCGGGTCGCAACCGGGCCGTCGCCGGGTTTGAAAACCGGCAAATCCTTGTCCCAATCTTTGGGAAGCTTTCCGGCCCTCGACTCCTGGAAGAAGGCAGCGAGGTCGGGGTGGGTGCGTTGATACGCTTCAAAGAGCTTGTTCCACTCGGCCTCCTGCTGTGCCCCTCGCTCACCAGTTTCCTGAAAGTGAGTCGCAGCTTCTTCCGGGATATGGAAGGGTGACTCGGAGGGCCAGCCGAGGGTTTCCCTGGTTTTCTGGCGAGCCTCCGGGCCCAGAGGCTCACCATGCACCTGGGCCGTGTCCTGCTTGGGGCTGCCATAGCCGATGTGGCTGCGAACAATGATGAGCGAAGGGTGATCGGTGCCGGTTCGCGCCTCGCGGATGGCCTCCTCGATTGCGGCGAGGTCGTTTCCGTCCGCCACGCGAAGAACCTGCCAGCCGTAGGCCTGGAAGCGGCGCTCGACGTTTTCCGTGAATGCCAGCTCGGTATCGCCTTCAATCGAGATGTGGTTGTCGTCGTAGAGATAGATAATCTTTCCCAGGTGCATGGTACCGGCGAGCGAAGCCGCCTCTGAGGAGACGCCTTCCATCAGGTCGCCGTCCGAGACGATGGCATAAGTGAAGTGGTCGACAATAGAAAAGCCGGGCCGGTTGAAAAGGTCTGCCAGGAAGCGCTCGGCCAGAGCCATCCCCACGCCGTTCGCAAAGCCCTGGCCCAGCGGACCGGTGGTGGATTCGACGCCCGCCGTATGCCCATACTCGGGGTGGCCGGGGGTCTTGCTCTCCCACTGCCGAAAACGTTTCAGCTCGGCCATAGGCAGGTCATAACCGAACAGGTGCAGAAGGGAATAAAGCAGCGCCGAGCCGTGCCCGGCGGAAAGTAGGAACCGGTCGCGGTTGGACCATTTCGGGTTGCGGGGATTGTGACGCAGGATGCGGTCCCACAGCACGT
>JAPUME010000292.1 GCA_027294185.1 Acidobacteriota bacterium
CCGTTTTCGGCAGAAAGGACCCGAGTTCGGCGAGCTTGGGAAGCATCTTTACCTTGTCGAAGAGGCCCGAGGGGGTCTTGGTATCCAGCAACTCCTCGAGTCTCTGCGCGATGCGGTCGGGCGAGTCGGTCTCAAGCGCCAGGTTCATGCGCGAAGGCGAACCCAGAAGGTTGATTGCGACCGGTATGTCGTATCCCCTGGGGCGCTCGAAGAGAAGTGCAGGGCCGACGGATTTCGATACGCGGTCGGTAATTTCGGTAATCTCCAGGTCCACGTCCACTTCGGCCTTGATGCGCTTCAGTTCTCCGGCCTTGTCCAGCTTGCGGATAAAGTCGCGCAGATTTCGATATGCCATGGGTTGTTCCTCGTCCGCAGATTTTGCAGGAAAAAGGAGGATGACAGAAGGCCAGGATTAAGTCAAAGACAGTGAAAATTCTCGACACCCACCCCAACCTGGCTTCGAGATGCGGGGTTTAACAGGAGCCAAGTCGTGGCGTCAAATTGCCCGATGGGCCCATTTCAGTGCAGAGATAAAGAAAAATGGGAGCCCTAACGACAGGCTACAGGATGGGCCCTATCCGAGAAAACCACATGATATTGTGGAAGAAAGCAAGCTTACCAACATCCCGACAGATTCCGGCTAGAATTACAGCAAACTTAACGACATTTGAGTTGACAAGCTATAGAGAGGGGTCTATAAACCGAAGTCCCACTGTAAGGTAGTGGGTCATGTGCGGAAGACAGGCCGCGAATTGATGAGATTAGCCAAGGTTTGGATATCTTTCCCTAAGGGTTTGATGCATGCCTGAGCCCCGAGAGGTAATGAACATTCGAGAAGCTTCCCATTACCTGGGGATATCCCGGGAAGCTCTTTACAAGTATGTATACCAGGAAAAGATTCCAGCCTTCAAACTGGGGAACCGTTGGAAGTTCAAGAAAACGGTTCTGGACCGGTGGATGGAGAAGCAAAGCTCGCAAGGTGAGAGAGGCAGGGACCGGCGACGGCGGGTAGCCGTCCGATAAGGAGTTTCGGAAATGGCTTTTTTCAGACGAAGCAAGCCCTTGTTGGGATTGGACATTGGGTCGAGCTCCGTGAAGGCAGCCGAGCTGAAGAAGGCGGGCAGCGGTTATGAGCTGGCAAGCCTGGGTATAGAGGCCTTGGGGCCGGATACCGTGGTGGACGGGGCCATTATGGACAGCAACGCGGTTTCCTTCGCCGTCAACAGCATTGTGGAAGGGAACAAAATAAAGACCAAACATGTCGCGACTGCGGTGGCGGGACATTCGGTGATTGTGAAACGCGTCGCCATTCCGGCCAGCAGCGAAGCAGAGCTTGCAGGCAGTATTTCGCTGGAAGCTCAGCAGCACATTCCTTTTGAAATTGATGATGTCAACCTGAGCTATCAAATCATGGGAGTGGGGCCTACCGGGAATGACATGGATGTCATGTTAGTGGCGGTAAAGCGGGAGAAGATTTCGAATCACACTCGCGTGCTGACACAGTCGGGCATGACGCCACGGGTTGTCGATATCGACGCATTTGCCTTGCAGAACGTCTTCGAGGTCAACTACGACCCGCCGCCGGAGAGCACCATCGCTCTGCTCAACATCGGGGCCAGCCTGATGAATATCAACATTGTTCAGGCCGGTGTCCCCCTGTTTACTCGTGATGTTTCGGTAGGCGGCAACCAGTACACGGATATGCTGCAAAAGGAGTTGGACCTGACCTTCGACGATGCCGAGGCACTGAAACGAGGGAAAGAATTAGAAGGCGTATCCCTGGATACGGTCAAGTCTCACATCGAATCCGTTACCGAGCTTCTTGTGCTTGAGGTACGCAAGACATTCGACTTTTTCCGAGCTACAACCTCGGCCGAGCAGATTCAACAGATTTATGTTGCGGGAGGAACTGCCCGCGTCGAAGGAATGCTGGAATCCCTGCGGGAGGAGTTCGATACTCCCGTTGAGGAGTTGAATCCCTTTCAACGAATCGGGTACAATCCTTCACGGTTCGACCCGACTTACATTTCTGAGGTAGCCCCCCGAATGGCCATTGCGGTGGGGCTCGCCCTGAGGAGTTTTGACGCGCCATGATGCGCATAAACCTTCTGGGAATTGAAAAGCAGACCTTCCGGGCTCCCGCGGAGTTCACGCCGGCCAAGCAGGGACTAACCTTTGGGGCTGCCCTGTTGGTTGCGGCCCTCGCCGTGGGTATTCCTTACAGGATCCTGAGCGGCCAGATTGCAGGAATCCAGGTTGAGCTGGATGAAGAGAGAGCGGAAGAGAGGCGCCTGGCGGGAATTAAAGCTCAGATTATGCAATATCAGGCGCAACAACAACAGCTCAACAGCCGCATTAATACGATCAATCAGCTCCGGCGCTCGCAGACGGGACCGGTGCAACTGTTGAATATGCTGGGAGTGGTGGTCAACCAGACCCCGAATCTCTGGATACGGACAATGAGGCGACAGGGTGCGAGGGTCCTCCTGAATGGAGAGGCCAGCTCGGTCGATCAGATTGCTGATTTTATCGAAAACCTGAAAAAGACGGGTCTGTTCGTGGACGTACAAATGCGTGAATCCTTCCAGGATAACGTGGCGGAAAACGTAGTGCGGTTTAAGTTCAACCTCGACTGCTTGTGGAGACCCGTTGGGCCTCCGCAGCCGGCGGCTCCGGCCGCGGCTCCCAGGGCAGCAGGGTAAGGAGGAAGTCATATGCCAAAATCCATCAATGATCTTCCTACCATCGCTCAGATCGGGATCTTCGTCCTGATCGCGGTCCTTATCGGCGGGGGAGTCTTTTACTACTTTGTTTTCCCGATGTTTGGGGAGAAGACGGCATTGACGACCGAACTGACGACACTCCGGGCACAAAACGAACAGTCTCGCGTGGTGGAACAGCAACTGGCCGAATATCAGAACCGGATTCGCCAGCTTCGCCGCCAGTTGGCCACGCTTCGCTCTATCGTTCCGGACGAGCAGGCTACTGAAGATTTCATGCGGGACCTGATGCAGGCGGGGAGGAGCACCGGCATCCATATCCGTTCCATGGTGTCCCGGCCACCCGTTGAACGTCAATATCATTACGAGATGCCCTTTGATTTGATGCTGGACGGCACTTATTACTCTCTGAGGACTTTCATGGATGCGCTGGCGCGCCAGCAACTTCTGGTGAACGTCAGGAATCTGGCGCTGACCAGTATTCAGGGCGGCGGCGCAGGTTCCGGTCGCGGAAGATTCACATATGGCCCCGGGGAATCTGTGGGCGCCACCTGTACTGTGGTCACTTATTTCAATCGCCCGGGAGCAGGGGCACCGCCCGCTCCGGGTGGAGGCCGGTAGCGTAATGGTTTCCCGACGAGGGATGAACAGCATGAGTGGAACAGCCTCTGCACAAAGACGGATGGCGAAAGTAATTTTGCCGGCCGTTCTGTGGAGCTTGAGCCTGGGGGTCGAGGGTTTGGCACAGGGGCAACGCCGAACCCCGGCTCCTCCCAAGCGGGTCGAGACCGCTCAAGCCGCGAGGGCGCAGGGCCGGGCACGCCCGCAGCCGCGACCTCGGGCTCCGGTGGGACGCAGCGTATCGGGCCGCGATCCCTTCAAGTTTCCGGTTTTGGGACCGGGAGGCGGCGCCGGGGGAGAAAAAGGTCCCGGCAAAACTCCCGTTCGAGTTCCCGGCAAGCGAGGCCTTTTGATCGGCAGCCTGAAGCTTGAGGGGATTGTAGTCCTTGAGAATGACATGATTGCTGTTGTGGATGATTTTCGGAATCGGGCCTTCTTTCTGCGAGAAAACGATGTCCTCTATAACGGCGTGGTTTCCAGTATTACCTGGGATACGATTGTCTTCAAAGAAAACGTATTGGATCGTGCGGGGATGATTTCAACCCGTGAGGTTGTTAAACGGATGATTAAAGAGCCTGGGGAGGAATGATGATAAGCAAAATTTCGCTCAGGCTGTCAGTCAGCCTGGCAGTGATGGTTGCGTTCGGGTGGCTGCTGCCGCTCCGAGCTGAGGTTCGAGCAACGGCTTCGGTGACTCTCGAATCGCTGTCCGCGACCCAGGCAGGCACGCGTACTGTGCTTGGAGTGCGAGCCGACGCCCCCTTCCGCTATCAGACCTACCAGGCCTCCCCAAACTCGATTTGGATCGACCTGGAAGATGTTGATATGGGTTCCGTTGCGCGTTCGGGAAGCTTCGGTGGAGCGCTGGTGGGCTATCGAATCGCGAAATTCGAAAATGCCTCCGGCAAGCCCGTGGTGCGAATCCATGTGATGATGAAACAGCCGACAGGCTACACGGTGGATCCTTTGGAATCCGGCCTGCGAATCTCCTTTGGAACGAATGAGGTGGTCGCCTCAAACACGCGGAGCAGCGGAACCACTCTCGGCGTCTCCCGAAATACGAGTTCCTCAGCCGGCGCGTCCCGCAAAGTGGACGCAAACAAGGAGAGTCATCGAGCAGTTTCGGCAAGATCTCAAATTTCCGGTCCCCTCTTCGTCGTTAAAGTTAACGAAATCCTCGAAGCAGACACTACTCGGATCAAGATTGTAACGTCACGACCTGCGCCCTACAAAGTACTGCGCCTTTCCAATCCTCCCCGGCTCGTCGTCGATCTGATGGGGGCTCGGAGTCAAGTTGGTAGGTTGAGAACCTTTTCCACTACCTCACCGTTTTTGAAGCGGATTCGCCTGGCCCAGTTTCGTGATGACCCGGCCGTGGTCCGCGTCGTCGCCGATTTGGCGGGGGCACCGCGCTTCCGCGTCAAGGCTGTCGAGGGGGGAGTTCAAATCCGCCTCGGAAACACCCTGGAAGCCCTTAGGCGGGCGGAGGTAGCGTCCGTTAAGCCTGTGGCATCGGTAAGGAAAGTCGAGTCCGGGGAAGTCTTCCAGCCGAGCAAGGCTCCTTCGGTGGCGCCCAAAAAGACGCTTGCCGCCGCCGCACCGGTAGCGGACGACATGGAGCTCGAAACCGAGATTGTTTCCGCTCCGAAGCCGCCGGTTTTGGTGACTTCCGCGGAAAACATCCCCTCTGCCGAGCCGGAAAAGATCGAGACGCCGCGACGGGAGACTTTGAGTGAAAAGGAAGCAAGCGAGGTGGAGGCTTCGCTTCCGCCAACGGCCTCTTCGTCTCGGGTGACGGCGGCCGTTCGGCTCGATCCCCGACCCGATCCTCACGCCATTCGGGCCGCGCAGGCGGCACGGACACTGGCGGGAAGCCTGGCTCCGAGTTCGGCTGCGCTGCCGCAAGACGTACCTGTTGCCGGGGAAGGTGAGGAGCAGTCTTCTGAATTGGCCCAAGCGGCTGCGACAGCTCCCCGTTATACGGGCGAGCCGATTTCGGTGAACCTCAAAGATGTCGACTTGAAGGATTTCTTCCGCCTGATCCATGAGATCAGCGGTCTGAACCTGATTATCGATCCGAACGTAATAGGGAGCGTCACACTGGTTCTCGATTCAGTACCCTGGGACCAGGCTCTGGATATCGTGCTGAAAAACAACCGTCTGGGACGAGTGCTGGAGGATAACGTTCTTCGCATCGCAACGCTTCAGACTCTGGCCGCTGAGCAGGAACAGATCGCTCAGCTCGGCAGGGCACGCATGCAGGCCGCTCCTCTGGTCACGGTCTTTCGGACGCTCAGTTATGCCCGGGCAGCCGACGTCATGCCTACCCTGCAGAGATTCCTCTCCGAACGGGGAGAGATGATTCACGACGATCGCACCAATACGTTGATCATTTCGGAAATTGAATCGGAGATGGAAAACCTGGATCGCGTCCTGGCGAGACTGGACCGGAAGGCCAAACAGATCAGTATCGAAGCGCGAATCGTTCTGGCCAGCCACGATTTCGCCCGTTCCTTCGGTATCCAACTGGGATTTGCCACGGCGAACTCCGCCACGGCGGTATCCGGCGGCGGCATCGGGAGAATAGCTGTCCCCTCCCCGCAGGCGCCTACCTTCCGAGGTGCAGATTCCTTTGGGTCTGCCTTGGCGTCGCCTGCCGCCCTCAGCGTTCCGGCAGCGGGTCCTGTATCGGGCAGCATATTCCTGGTCAATGCCGCCTCGAAATACAGGCTGGATGCCCTCTTGAGCCTTGGCGAGACCACGGTGCAGGCCAAAACGATCTCACGGCCTTCGCTGGTGACGCAGGATAATGTTGAGGCGGTGGTTCGGCAGGGAGCTCGGATTCCTATCCAGACCGTGATCAACAATACCCCTACGACCACCTACATCGACGCCCTGCTGCGGTTGCAGGTAACCCCGCAGGTCACAGAAGACGGACAGATTTTCCTCACCGTGAACGTGGAGAACTCCTCCCCCGGCGCACTGATTCCGGGAGCGCTGGGTTCGGCGGCTCCCCAGATCAATACCCAGTCGGCCCAGACCAAGGTTTTGGTTCCCGATGGGACCACGCTGGTCTTCGGCGGTGTATCGGTGCACGTGCAAACGAAGTCGGTTGCCAAGATTCCGTTTCTGGGTGATATTCCAATTCTCGGCAACCTGTTCAAGAACATCGCCGTGGTGGACAGCGACCAGGAATTCATCTTCCTGATCACTCCGAAGATCATGCCGGGATAAAGTTTCTAAGACCCTTCGGGAAGAATTTGTGGGAATCGGAAGGAGGCCCCTGGCCTCCTTCTTTGTTTTTGTGCCCGCGACGAAACAAAGGGAAAATTCGCCCCAAGCGCAGGCCGAACTCTGGAAGAGGGCAGGGGTGAAAGCGTTCTGAGGTTCACCGGGAAGGTCTATGCCGTCACGCACCCCTGATTCGAACCGCTTGCGACGGCAGAAGGAACTTCTGAGGCTCCTCGAGTCCAACGGCGTGGACGGACTCCTGGTCAGCCATCTGCCGAATCTGTTTTATCTCACCGGGTTTTCAGGAAGCGCCGGCATGGGTTTTTTTTCAACCCGGAAGAAGGTCCTGTGGGTGGACGGCCGCTACGGGTTGCAGGCTCGCGAGCAGTCGAGCGGCGTACGGGTTATGGTTTCCCGGCAGGGGATTCTGCCTGAGGTTTGGAAGTTCCTTAACCAGGCCTCATGCCGGCGAGTGGGATTTGAAAGCGACCAGCTGAAACACGGTGATTATCTTCGCATCCGTGCCAGGACGGAAAACTCCCTCAAGCTTTCAGCGCTCGAAGGAGTTGTGGAAAAGTTACGGGAAAGGAAGGACCGGAAGGAGATCGCGCTGATTCGCCGGGCGTGCCGGGTTACCGGGGAGGTTCTGGCGGAGATCAGGGATTGGCTCCGGCCCGGAATCCGCGAACGGGA
>JAPUME010000293.1 GCA_027294185.1 Acidobacteriota bacterium
CCCGTAAGCCCCACGAACAAGCCCGGCGCAAGTCCCCAACGAATCACACTTGTAAGCTTCATTGATGTCTCCTTCGACCTTCTGTTGCGCAAAAAGTTTCTCGTCTCCGATCGTGTTTCCAACAGATGCTTGAACTGCGGATTCGAGGCGCGTCGCAGCCCGGAAAATTTTCGACTAACGGGTTGCCGTCGGAAGCGCAACCCCGCGCCACTCACCCCGTAAAATGGATTCGCGAATCTCCCCGGCTGATTTGCCCTGCCGGGTCATCTGGTCTGCAAGGAGAACCTCCTTGATGCAGGTGAGTCAGCCGGCGGCGTGATCCGACGCATAGCATTCGAGCAGGCTCCCGTGCCCGAGCCGGTCGCAATAGCAGTAGCAGGGCTGTTGCGAGAGGACCTCGGGCATTTGGGCGGCAATCCGGTAAGCGCGCGCTACCAGCGGTTGGCTGCGGTAGTAGGAGGCCGGCACCAGGCGCGGGAAGGGCTTTGCATCCTCCGGGTCCTTGTGAAAGGGCGGCGAGGGGCGCACGGTAGGCGATTGGGCCGCCGGCGTCGGCTGGGGCGTCGCCGTTGCAGCGGGCTTGAGGGGGGGCCGCGAGGTGTCCTGCCATTTTGACAATCCGTAGGCCCCCAAGCCCACCAGCAGCAGCACAATAACGATCCAGCTTCGGTTTTTGGGCGCGGGTTGAGGTTTAAGTTTTGTTTTGCTTCTTCGGCTCATAAATTCCTCTCGAAGTATCCTCTCAATGAGGGTAATGAATTCAGCTAGCTGCTTGACGCCTCCCGTAAAGCAGGCTTCACTTCACTGTGCCATTTCCAAAGGGTGAAAACTACAGGATATACCAAAAGTTCCATGACGAAGGAGGTTAGAATGCCGCCGATCATGGGAGCCGCAATGCGCTTCATCACGTCCGAACCCGCGCCGCTGCTCCACATGATGGGCAGCAGTCCCATGACGATGGCCATCACGGTCATCATCTTGGGCCGAACACGCAGCACGGCGCCTTCGATCACGGCTTCTTTCAAATCCTCCAGGCTCTTCATCCTTCCCAGCCGCTTCATGCGTTCGTAGGCGTGGTCGAGATAGAGCAGCATGATGACGCCTGTCTCGGCGTCCACTCCCAGCAAGGCGATGATTCCCACCCAGACGGCTACACTTAGATTGTAATCCAGCAGAATGAGCATCCATACTGCCCCGATCATAGAAAAGGGTACCGCTAACAATACGATAAAAACCTTCGGTATCGAGCCGGTGTTCAGGTAGAGCAGCACAAAGACGATGAACAGCGTCAGGGGGATCACGTAGGTCAGCCGCTGCTGGGCGCGCTGCATGTATTCGTACTGTCCGCTCCAGACCAGGTGATAGCCGTTCGGAATCGTCACCTTCTCTTCGACCACCTTCTGTGCTTCTTTGACGTATCCGCCCAGGTCGCGGCCCGCCACATCCACGTACACATAGCCGACCGGTTCGGCCGCTTCGCTTTTGATGACCGGCGGTCCCATGGTGAGCTTCAATTCCGCCAACTGTGCCAGGGGCACCTGAACGCCGGTCGGCGTGGCCACCAGAACCCGTCGCAGTTGTTCCGGCTCGGCGCGAAACTCCCGCATATAGCGTACGTTCACCGGGTAACGCTCGCGGCCTTCGATGGTGGTGGTGATGTTCTTGCCTCCGATGGCCGACTCGATCACATCCTCCACGTCGCCGACAGTCAGCCCGTAGCGGGCCGCCGCCTCGCGGTTCACCGTGAAGTCCATGAAGTAGCCGCCCACGACGCGCTCGGCGAAGATGTTTCGGGTGCCGGGAACATCTTTCAAGGCTCTTTCCAGCTCTTCTCCGATGCTCCCGATGACGTTCAGGTCCGGCCCGAAGACCTTGATGCCGATGGGTGTGCGGATCCCTGTCGTGAGCATGTCGATTCTGGCCTTGATGGGCATGGTCCAGGAGTTGCTGATGCCGGGAATGCGGAGAGCTTGATTCATCTCCTCGATGAGTTTTTCCGGGGTCATTCCCTCGCGCCACTCCTCCTCCGGTTTCAAAGTGATGGTGGTTTCGATCATGGCCAGGGGGGCCGGGTCGGTCGCCGTGCGTGCGCGGCCCGCCTTGCCGAAGACGGTGTCCACCTCGGGAAAGCTCTTGAGGATTTTGTCCTGCAACTGCATGGCTTTTCCCACCGAGTCGATGGACATTCCGGGCAACCCCGTGGGCATAAACAGAAGCGAGCCTTCGTAGAGCGGCGGCATAAATTCCGAGCCAAGCCGATAGAAAACCGGCACCGTGCTTAGGATGGCCAGCACTGCGAGCGCCAGGACCGTTTTGCGAAACCGAAGCACCAGGTGCACGAACGGTTGATAAATCCAGATGAGAAAGCGGTTGATGGGGTTTTTGGCTTCAGGGGCAATCTTGCCTCGGATGAGCAGGAGCATCAGCGTCGGCACCAGAAAGACGGAGAGCATCGAGGCGGCGAGCATCGCAAAAGTTTTTGTGTAGGCGAGCGGCTTGAACAGACGTCCTTCCTGAGCTTGCAGGCTGAAGACCGGCAGGAAGGAAACGGCAATGATGAGCAGAGAGAAAAACAGCGGGCGGCCGACCTCCTTGGCGGCGTCGATCAATACCCGGTTTCGGTCTCCCTTTCTTCCCTCCTTTTCCCATTGCTCCAGCTTCTTGTGGGCATTTTCGATCATGATGATCGCCGAATCAACCATGACCCCGATGGCGATGGCGATGCCCCCGAGCGACATGATGTTCGAATTGATGCCGAGGAAATGCATGCCGATCAGCGCCATGAGAATGGAAATGGGCAGCACGAGGATCGCCACCAGCGCGCTGCGCAGGTGAAACAGGAACACGACGCAGACCAGGCTTACAATCAGGCTTTCTTCCAGAAGTTTTTCTACGAGGTTTTTTACCGAACGCTCGATCAGGTCCGAGCGGTCGTAGACCGGGATGATTTCGACGCCATCGGGAAGCGAGCTGCGAATCTCCTCCAGTTTTTCCTTCACACGCTTGATCACGTCCAGGGCATTTTCGCCGTAGCGGACGACAACGATGCCGCCCACGACCTCGCCCTCGCCGTTGAAGTCGGCCATGCCGCGGCGGATATCCGGCCCCAGGTGAACGTTTGCCACATCACGCACATAGACGGGCGTGCCGTTGGCGCTGACTCCGATGGGAACGCTCTGGATGTCGGCAACATTCTTGATGTAGCCGAGGCCTCGGACCATGTATTCCCGTCCGGAGTATTCGACGATGCGCCCGCCGACGTCGTTATTGCTTCGCCGAATGGCCTCGATCACTTTTTGGAGAGGAATGTTGTAACCGACCAGCTTATTGGGATCGATATCCACCTGGTATTGCTTTACATAACCGCCGATGCTGGCCGCCTCGGCCACGCCCGGCACGCTTTCCACCCAGTAGCGGACGTGCCAATCCTGGAGAGAGCGCAGCTCGGCCAGGTCGTGGCGTCCCGTCTTATCCACCAGCACGTACTGGAAAGCCCAACCGACGCCGGTGGCATCGGGTCCCAGTACCGGCGAGACGCCTGCCGGAAGATTGCCGCTGACCGATTGCATGTACTCCATCACCCGGCTGCGCGCCCAGTAGATGTCAGTGCCGTCCTCGAAGATGACGTAGACGAACGAGAGGCCGAAAAAGGAATATCCTCGCACCACTTTTACCTGCGGCGCCGCAAGCAGGGAGGTCACGATGGGGTAGGTCACCTGATCTTCAATCAGGTCGGGACTGCGTCCAGCCCATTCGGTAAAGACGATGACCTGCACGTCGGAGAGATCGGGAATGGCGTCGAGGGGAGTGTTCTTGAGCGCCCACACGCCGGAGGTGATCACCGCCAGCGTGCACAGCAGCACCATGAATCGGTTCTTTGCGCTCCACTCGATGATTTTGTTGATCATTGCTTACTCTCCCTTTTGGGCCTACTCTCCCGAAGCAGTCTCGCCTCGTCGAGCCGGTTCATGCTAGTGAGTCATGCTTCCCGTGGCGCTGGTCAGGCGGCTTTCCGAATCGATGAGAAAATTGCCGGAGGTGACAATCTCTTCTCCGGCCTCAAGCCCTGCCAGAACGATGGTTCGGTCATCGAGTCGCGGCCCGACTTTGATTTCCCTCGGTTCAAAATGTCCGTTGGGCCGGGCCAGGAACACGATCTGCCTCATGCCGGAATCGAGCACCGCTTCAGCCGGTACGACGATCCGTCGCCCATAGTCCACCTGGATTTCCACATCGGCGTACATTTCCGGTTTCAATTCCATTCTTGGATTGCGGAACTCGAGGCGGACCTTGACGGTCCGCGATTTCGGGTCCACCTCCGGATAGATGTAGGTGACCCGGCCTCGGTATTGCTTTTCGGGCAGGTAGGAAAGGCTCATGGTGGCTCGCTGGCCGAGTCGTATGAAAGGAAGCTCGTATTCATAAACCATGGCCAGGGCCCAGATGTTTCCCAGGTCCACGATCGAATAAATTTCCGTCCCCGGTGTAACGAAGACATTTTCGTAGGCCTCACGTGCCGTGACGTATCCCTGAATGGGAGAGTGCACACTCAGCGTGCGTTGTACTTTTCCGGTTCGCTCCAGTTCTTCAATCTGTTCCGCGCTGATGTCCCACAATTCCAACCGGCGGCGGGCCGCTTCGAGCAGCGAAGCCGACCCTAGCGCGGCTCGCTCGAAGGGGCTCTCGCCGAGAATCTGTTTTCCCTTGAGAGCCAGCAGATATTCTTCCTGCGTTGAGACCAACTCGGGGCTGTAGATGGTGAAAAGCGGCTGTCCCTTCCTTACCCGCATCCCGACGAAGTCGACGAAGACCTTTTCAATCCAGCCTTCGAATTTCGTGTGAACGTGGGCGATTTTCGTCTCGTCCGCCGTCAGGTGACCGACGGTGCGGATGGTCCGCTGAACCGGAGCCATTACCACTTTCTCCGTGCGTACCCCGATCATCTGTTGCTTCCGCGAGCTCAACATCACCGTGCCCGGAGGCATCGCGGCCAGGGCTTCCGCCTCGTCGGCATACTTCGGGACCAGGACCATGCCGCAATCGGGAGCGATGCCCGGCTCCTCAGACCGGTAGGCTGGATGCATGGGGTCGTACCAGTAGAGCACTTCCCGGCCGCCGCCTGCTTCGGTGAATTGGGGAGTTCGTGGTTCCATCCCGGCCCTGGCGGAACGATCGTTTCGGTCTACGGCAGTCTCTGCCTCCGGGGTCCGCCAGAAGTTCTGCTTAGTGGCGTAGAATCCCGCGGCTGCCACGGCCAGGACGATGATTACAATGTACGGTAAAGGTTTGGGACGCATAACGCACCTCGATGCTTTCTTTGGGCTGTCTATGGGATCAGGTTTGTTGCCACCAGAGCCTCCAGGCGGGCCATCGATTCGGCCAGACCTGCGTACTGGTCCCAATAGTTCGTCTCGTAATCGAGAATGGTGACGAAGTTATTCATCAGGGTCAGGAAATCCACATTCCCAACCTCATAGCCGGAAAGAGAAGATTCCAGGGCCAGGGTGGCCTGTGGCACGATGGCCCTGGCATAAAGCGAAAC